>NZ_JARAMO010000070.1:0-46469 GCF_028807275.1 Mameliella sp. AT18 | reverse complement strand
TTGCCGCGTTCAAACTTTTCCTTTGCCATCTCTCAGACGCCTCACGTTAGAGGGGGCCGCCGACGCGCCCCGAGTTTCATCGCGCGCCGTTTATTGAGTCGGGCAGCGAAAATCAAGCACCTAGTCGGCCCCGGCCCGTGTCGGGCCTGGGCCGGAACCTGTCTCAGCAGGCGCCCTGCACGCGCTTTGCATTGGAGGGCGGCGTATAGTCCTCGGTGAACCAGTCGTCGCTTTCCTGCATCTCGCGCAGCCATTTCTCCATGTCCAGCGCGGCAGCTTCGGCCAGCTTCTGCATCTGCTCTTCGCGGGTCAGCTGCAGGCGCGATTCGAAAACCTGGATGACCATGATGTCATGTGCCTTGTTGTTCATCTTGATGCAGTTGCCATCGTCGAAGACCGTCACGGCAACATGCAGGGCCGATTTGCCCGGCACCACTGGCGGCGGCAGCGAATAGGCGATCACCTTGATTCCCAGGTGATAGAGCCGCTCGCCCTCGAACCGGGTGAAACGCTGTTGCATCGCGCCATCCACGGTTTCGATCCATTCCTCGGCGGTCGCGTCGCGCGACACCAAAAGCTTGGCCGGCTCCGGCTTTTCGGTCACGACGGCGACATACCCCAGCGAGAAATCCCCCAAAGGCTCTGTCGGCCCGGCGAGGTCCTGCGTGGCATCCGTGCAGGCGGCCAGCCCAAGGGCCAGCAGCAATACGGCAGCGATCCGGATCATAGACATCCCTCCTTGTCGGCGCCTGCGATAATGCGCCACCCGTCTGCGTGCAATCGGGCGGGGGTTTTGTCGACCCCCGTGCGGCCCCTATCTTTGCAACAGCGACCGTGGAGCCACAGATGACCCGAACGTCCCCCACACCGGATTCGGCCCGCCTGCCCGTCCGTGTGCCGCTTGTCACCCGCCCCCTGGGCCTGTGGGACAGCCTGCAGGCCACGCGCGACAACGTGCTGTCGATCATACCCGAGGTGGCGCTGCGCCGCCCCATCGTGTCGGGCCGCACGGGCAAACGATGGCACATGGTGATGGACCCCGAGGCGATCCGGCGTGTACTGCTGGAGAACCTCGACAACTATCCCAAGTCCCTGGTGACAAAGAACCTTCTGCGCCCGGCCGTTGGCGAATCGCTGTTCATCGCCGAGGGCGCGCACTGGCGCTGGCAGCGGCGCACGGCGGCACCCGCCTTTTCGCATCGCAACGTGCTCAACCTTGCCCCGGTGATGACCCGTGCGGCGGAACGCTCCGTCGCGCGGATCGCCGGGGCCGGGCCCCGCGCCGTCGAGATGATGCAGGAGATGGTCACAACCACTTTCGACGTGATCTCGGATGTCACGTTTTCGTCAGGCGAGGGGTTCCAGCGCAATACCGTCCACCGGGCCATCGACGCCTATATCTCGGAAGCTGGCAAGGTCTCGCTCTTCGACGTTCTGGGCTTTCCCGACTGGGTGCCGCGCCCGGGTCGCCTGCGGGCCGGTGGTGTCCCCGAGATGCGCCAGGTCGCCGATCGCGCCATCCAGCGCCGCATCGACGAAGGCCCCGACGATGTGCCCGACCTGCTGGACCTGCTGCTGGCCGGCGAGGACCCGGAGAGCGGGCGAAGGATGAGCCTGCCGGAACTGCGGGACAACCTTCTGACCTTCATCGTGGCCGGGCACGAGACGACGGCGCTTGCCCTGTCCTGGGCGCTTTACCTCATGGCCTTCGACCAAAAGGCGCAGGACCGCGCCCGGGCCGAGGCGCAATCCGTGCTCTCGGATGGCCTGGCACGGGGCGAAGATGTCCCGCAGCTGGTCTTTATCCGACAAGTGGTGGACGAGGCGCTGCGGCTGTACCCGCCCGGCGGACTGGTTTCGCGCACGGCACTGGCAGGGGACAGGCTCTGCGGCACAGGCATCCTGCCGGGCGACACGGTGATGCTGCCAATCTACGCGCTACATCGGCACGAAGCGCTGTGGGAGGACCCGCAGGCCTTTCGTCCCGACCGCTGGGCCGGGGAGAGGCCGGACCGCTACGCCTACCTGCCCTTCGGAGACGGCCCGCGCATCTGCATCGGGGCAAGTTTCGCCCTGCAGGAGGCCGTGATCATCCTGTCGACGCTGCTGGCCAATTTCCGGTTCACGGCCGTGAAAGGGCGCGATCCGAAACCGGTGATGATCCTGACCCTGCGGCCCGAAGGCGGTGTCTGGCTGGAGGCGGAGCGGGTTCGCTAGACGCACTCCACCAAGACCACCAAGGACAAGGATCTCAAGACCGGTCCGCGCACCCTTCGGGCCGGGGCTCCGCCTTTCCGGGCACCGAGCCTTCCACTGGAAGGCTCGCCGGTCTTACGACCGGTTCGCGCCCGGAACCCACAAGACATCCGCGCGACCGTCGTCATTGGCGATCCGTGCTGCGACAAAGAACCAGTCAGACAGGCGGTTGAGGTATTTCACCGCTTCCGGGTTCACCGTCTCCATCGTTGCCAGTTCCACCACGAAACGCTCGGCCCGGCGCGCCACCGTCCGGCAATGATGGAGATGTGCCGCCAAGGCCGTTCCTCCGGGCAGGATGAAACTGCGCAGCGGCTCGAGCCGTCCGTTCATCACGTCGATCTCGGACTCCAGCCGTGTCACCTGGCTGGCATCCATGCGCAGCGGCGGGTAGTCCCGCTCGGCGTCCTTTTCCATGTCCGGCGTGCACAGGTCGGCGCCCAGGTCGAACAGGTCGTTCTGGATGCGGCTCAGCTGCCCCTCAAGGTCACCTTCGGCCTGCAGACGTGCCAGCCCGACGACCGAGTTCAGCTCATCCACGGTGCCATAGGCCGTCACCCGCGTGGAAAACTTGGCCACGCGCGCGCCATTGCCCAGCGCGGTTTCGCCAGCATCGCCGGTCTTTGTGTAGATCTTGCTCAGAACAACCATGTCATTTCCCCCGGATCCAGACGAACGCCAGGATCAGAATCACTGCGATGAACTGCGCCGCGATCCGCCAGCGCATCACCTTGTTTGCGTGTTTCCTGTTGAATTCTCCACCCTTGGCAAAGGTCCCGATGCCGAAAAGCAGAATGCCGAGCACCACCAGAACGGCGACACCGACAACGATGAACAATGGATCCTTGGCCATGATAACTCCCGGGCTTTGTCCCTCACATAGCGGACATGTTCGAAAAGGCGACGGGGCGTAGAGTCACCCCTTGGCCACCAGCCAGTCCATCGCCCGGGTCGTCAGCAGGCGCCGCAAGCCCCCCATCAGCCATGTCGCCGTGGTGATGTAGTAGCGTGGGCGCGGGCGCGGGCTTTCCAGCGCATGAACCAGTTTCGCGGTCACGGCAGAGGGCGGCAGCTCGAAGGTATCCGGCCCGCGATCCTCGTAGAGCCGTTTCAGCAGCTTCGCCTCGTACTGGGCCTTGCGCGGACTGGCCTTCCAGTCGATCCAGCGTTCGAAATGCGGGATCGCGTTGACCCGGATCCTGGAGGTCACTGGCCCGGTGTTCAGCGTCACGACATGGATCGGCGTGTCGCGCATCTCGATCCGCAGGGTGTCGGTCAGCGCTTCGGTGGCGTGCTTGGTGGCATTATAGGCCGATCGCCAGGGCGCCACGACAAGCCCCAGAACCGACCCGTGGTTGATGATCCGCCCATGTCCCTGCGCCCGCATCACGGGGATCACCCGCCGCGTCAGGTCATGCCAGCCAAAGACGTTCGCCTCGAAGATCTCGCGCAGCGCCTGCACCGGCAGGTCCTCGGAGGCGCCCGGCATGGCATAGGCGCCGTTGTTGAACAGCGCATCCAGCGTGCCCCCCGTCGCGGTCAGCACCTCGTCCAGCGCGGACTCGATGCTGGCGGGATCGCTGTAGTCCAGCCGCGGGCTGTCGAACCCTTCGGCGCGCAGTCTTTCGCAATCCGATTCTTGCCGGCAGGCGGCAAATACGCGCCAGCCGCGCGCCTTCAATCCATGCGCCGCGTCGTGTCCGATACCCGAGGAACAGCCAGTGATGAGAATGCTGCGTGTCGTCATGGCCGCGATTTAGGACAGGCAGAGGGCAATTGAAAGCGCGTCCAGTCGCAACCGCGCCCTAGTCTGCCGCCTGCAGGAAATCGTCGGACATCCAGCCGATCGCCTCGTCCAGCCCGGTCAGCACCCGCAGCCTGACCCAGCCGTCGCCGGTGTCGTCCAGCACCTCGACCTCATCCCCCTCGAACAGCTGGGTGATGACATCATAGCTGGTCGCGGGTCCTCCGCGCAGGTTCACCCGCGTTCCGGTCACGATGCGCAGGTCCCGCGCGTCGGGCGCCACCACCGGCGAGCCCAGCGGCGCGCCGTCGCCCAAGCCTGCGATCTGCGGGATCGGGTCGTCCGGCCCCACGGATTCGGGGATCACCCCCGGGCCCAGCGCATCCGCCAGCGAGCGCGCGATCTCATCCGCCGGTTCCGCCGCATCGGGCGCCGGGGGCGGCGTGTTGTCCTGGACGATCGCATCGGCCAATGCCGCGGCGATCTCATCCTCGGGATCGGGGACCGAAGGCTCTGGCGCAGGGGCCACCACCTCTGGTTCGGGTGCGGGATCGGGCACGCGCACGGTCTTCGAGGGCAACGGGTCACGCGGCGCAAGCGAGCTGACCCGCGGCTCGGCGGCGGGTTCCGGCGCGGGATCGGGGCGGCGCACGGTCAGGGTACTGCCCGGCAGACGGACCTGCGGCGCGCTCGGCTTCACCTCCGCCAGGATGGTCACGCCATGCTCTCCGGGTTCGAAATCGCTGCCCCCCGAAAGCTGCCACCAGGCCACGCCCAACAGCAGAAAGGTCATCAGCATCGTGCCGCGGACAATCATTCCCCAGGTCTCCGTTCAGTCACCGCCCCCACCACCCCGGGGCGGCGTCGCCCGTTGATAGCCGATTTTGCAGGCCTCTCGTAGGGTCTTGGGCGCTGTTTTTTCCCATCCGGCGGCTTGCCGCTGCGATGTGGCGCAGGTATCACCACATCTATGGACGAGGACGCCGATATCCCCAACATGCCCGAACGCGATCAAGCAGAGCCATTGCGGCGCGCCATCGGCGACCGTTACCTGACCTATGCGCTCAGCACGATCATGCACAGGGCCCTGCCCGATGCGCGTGACGGGCTGAAGCCGGTGCACCGGCGTATCCTATATGCAATGCGCAGGCTGCGGTTGAGTTCCTCGGGCGGGTTTCTGAAATCCGCCAAGATCAGCGGCGACACGATGGGGGATTTTCACCCCCACGGCGACGCGGCGATCTATGACGCGATGGCCCGCCTCGCGCAGGACTTCACGATCCGCTACCCGCTGGTCGACGGCCAGGGCAACTTTGGCAACATCGACGGCGACAACCCCGCCGCCTCACGCTACACCGAGGCGCGCATGACGATCATGTCAGAGGCGCTGCTCGAAGGGCTGGACGAAAACTCCGTCGACTTCCGGCCCAACTACGATGGCCGCCTGATGGAACCCTCGGTTCTGCCGGCCTCCTATCCGAACCTGCTGGCCAATGGCTCTTCCGGGATCGCCGTTGGCATGGCGACCAACATTCCGCCGCACAACATCGTCGAACTGATCAATGCCTGCCTGCACCTGATCAAGTCTCCGAACGCGGTGGACGACACGCTGCTGCAATACGTCCCCGGCCCGGACTTCCCCACCGGCGGCGTCATCGTGGAACCGCCGGAAAACATCGCCACCGCCTATCGCACCGGCCGCGGCAGCATCCGGCTGCGCGCCCGCTGGCACACCGAGGACCTGGGCCGCGGCACATGGCAGGTCGTGGTGACGGAAATCCCCTACCAGGTGCAGAAGTCCAAGCTGGTCGAACGCATCGCGGAACTGATCCAGACCAAGAAGGTGCCGATCCTCGCCGATGTGCGGGATGAGTCCGCCGAGGACATCCGCATGATCCTGGAACCGAAGTCCAAGAACGTGGACCCGGATGTCCTGATGAACATGCTGTTCCGGAACTCGGACCTGGAAATCCGCTTTTCGCTGAACATGAACGTGCTGATCGACGGGGTGACGCCCAAGGTCTGCTCGCTCAAGGAAGTGCTGCGCGCCTTCCTCGACTTCCGGCGCGAGGTTCTGATCCGGCGGGCAAAACACCGGATGGCCAAGATCGACAACCGGCTGGAGGTGCTGGAGGGGCTGATCGTCGCCTTCCTGAACCTCGACCGGGTGATCGACATCATCCGCTACGACGATGACCCCAAGGCCGCCCTGATGTACGAGGACTGGTCGAAGCCGCACCAGGACACGGTCGTGCGCGCTACGGATGAGCGCGACTATGTTTCGCCGCTGGCGGGCATCGACGTCAAATCGCTGGAACTGCGCGAAGACCCCGAGGCCATCGCGCGTGGCGTGCTGGCCGATGACGGCACCGACGCCAAGGTGCCCGCACGTTTCGTCGGCCGGTCCGAGGGGCTGTCGGACGTGCAGGCCGAGGCGATCCTCAACATGCGTCTGCGCAGCTTGCGCCGCCTCGAAGAGCTGGAGCTGGTCAAGGAACGCGACGCCCTGATGGAAGAGCGCGCGGGGCTGGAGGACCTACTGGACAGCGAGGATCTGCAGTGGTCCCGCATCGGCGAAGAGCTGAAAGAGGTGAAGAAGAAATTCGGCAAGGGGCTGGATCGCGGTGCGCGCCTGACCTCTCTGGCCGAGGCGGCCGAGGCCGAGGAGGTCCCGCTGGAGGCGATGATCGAGCGCGAGCCGATCACCGTTGTCTGTTCGCAGATGGGCTGGATTCGCGCCATGACCGGCCATATCGCGCTGGACCGCGAGTTGAAGTTCAAGGACGGCGACGGCCCACGCTTCATCTTCCACGCGGAAACCACCGATCGCCTGCTGGTCTTTGCCTCGACGGGGCGGTTCTACACCGTGTCGGCGGCCAGCCTGCCCGGTGGGCGCGGCATGGGAGAACCGCTGCGCCTGATGGTCGACCTGCCCAACGAGGCCGAGATCATCGACATCTTCATCCACAAGCCGGGGCGCAAGCTGTTGGTGGCCTCCTCTGCCGGTGACGGGTTCATCGTCCCCGAGGACGAGGTGATTGCCCAGACGCGCAGCGGCAAGCAGGTGCTGAACGTGCGCGCGCCATCGCGGGCCCTGGTCTGCAAGACGGTCGACGGCGATCACGTCGCCGTGGTGGGCGAGAACCGCAAGGTGCTGGTCTTTGCGCTGGACGAATTGCCAGAGATGGGCCGCGGCAAGGGCGTGCGCCTGCAAAAGTACAAGGACGGCGGGTTGTCCGACGCGCGGACCTTTACCCTGGCCGAGGGGCTGAGCTGGCAAGATCCGGCGGGGCGGACCCGAACCGAAACGGCGCTGGAGGAATGGACCGGCAAACGCGCCGGAACAGGCCGCATGGCACCGCGCGGCTTCCCGCGGGACAACAAGTTCACCTGACCTGTTTCGCGCGCGAAACATTGTGCGTTAACAATAGGTTAAACATCCCCCAGGCCTCCTTCAGGTCGCCACGAGGTCCCGGGTCAAGCCCGGGACGGGATTTTCCGGGGGCAACCGCGCACCGCACCGTGACCCAGCCCCGGACCTGATCCGGGGCCTCTTCGACCCCGACAAAAGCCACGGTTGCGCCCCGGCGTCGAAACCGCCACTCTTTCCCCCGGGAAAGATGACAGGCCGGGCACCGCTTTGGACGCTATGGACACATCGCCTGGCGCCCTGGCCCAGGCCGAGATCACGGCACAGGAACAGCGCGGCACGCGGCTGTCGACCCTGTTCACCGGTCGCCGCTGGCCGATCTTCAAGCTGACCTTCGTCACCGGGGTTCTGACGGTCCTCACCCTCGGGCTGTATCGTTTCTGGCAGAAGACCCGCGTCCGGCGCTGGTACTGGTCGGCGATCCGGCCGGGCGGGCACCCGCTGGAATATGTCGGCGACCCTTACGAGAAACTGCTGGGTTTCCTGATCGCCGTCGTCATCCTGGCCTTCTACATCGGCGTCGTGAACCTGCTGTTGATGTTCGCCAGTTTCTCGCTGTTCCAGGGCAATGTCGCGGCCTACGCGCTGAGTTTCGTCGGCGTCGTGCCGATCTGGTTCTATGCCCGTTACCGCGCGCGGCGCTACGTGCTGGCGCGCACGCGCTGGATGGGGCTGCGGTTCGGGCTGGCGCCCGGCGCCTGGGGCTATGCCTTGCGCGCGCTCTGGCACTGGTTTCTGACGCTGATCACCTTGGGCCTGCTCTGGCCGCGTATGACCTTCAAGCTGGAAAAATACCGCACCGACCGCACCTGGTTCGGCGATCACCGCATGGAACAGGGCGGCTCGTGGACCATGCTGTTCTGGACGATCAAGTGGCACCTTGTGGCCCTGGGCGTGGCCCTTGTCTGCCTGCCGATCCTCGGCGCGGGGCTGGTGCCGCTGGCCATCTTCGGCTTTTGCCTGTCCGGTCTGCTGCTGGTCTTCGGTGCGGTCTATTACCGGGTGGAAACGCGCAAGCGGCTGACCGGCGAAAAGCGCCTGGGGACGATCCGCCTGCACCTGAAGATCAACCCCCTGCGGGTCTTCTGGATACTGATGTCGGGCTATACGCTGTCGCTGCTGGTGGCGGCGATCCCGACGGGCTTTCTGCTGGTGCTCTTCTTTCGCCTACAATCGGCAGAGACCCTGACAGAGATCGGCATGGACGAGATGTCGCAAATGCTGGCGGGCGCCGACCGCTGGGCGCTGGTGGGCCTGACCGTGATGAGCTATTTCGCCGTTTTCCTGCTGTGGTCCGCGCTGACGCAAGCCTGGGTGACGCTGCCGATCACGCGGCTTTACGCGCGCGGCCTGACCGTCGAAGGGGCCGAGGCCTTGCCCGCCATCCGCCAGCGCCCGCGCGACGAACATATCGAGGCCGAGGGCTTTGCCGAGGCGCTGGACGTGGGGGCCTCGCTATGAGCACGGTTCTCAAGGTGGGCGCGCATCCCCCGGTCTTTCGCGGCGAGGGCCTGTTCTACGATGGCCAGAACGCCGAGGCCCGCCCCATCGACCTGTCGATCAACGAACAACGCGGCGTCCTGCTGGGCGAGGGCGTGGACTGGCCACTGGACAAAATCCGGCAGGTTCACGACGTGGCGGGCAAGGACCTTGTGATCCTGCGCCACCGCGACGATCCCGCCGCCCGGTTGATCCTGACGGACAAGACACTGCTGGCCCGCCTGCCGGACAAGGACCGGTCTGCCCCAATTGCGCGGCGCGGGCGCCTGGCGGCCTGGGCGCTGGGGGCGCTGGCCTCTGTCGCGCTGATCCTCTTCGTTCTTGTGCCATTGATGGCCGACCAACTGGCGGAATACCTCCCGCCTGAAGGCGAAAAGGCCCTGGGCGAAGTCACGTTGCGCCAGATCCGCGAGGCGCTGGACGACAGCGGCTTGCAGCCTATCGCCTTTTGCACCGCCCCCGAGGGAGAACAGGCCCTGCGCCGGATCGAAACACGGCTGACCGCACAGATGGACCCTGCGCCCGAGCTGACGGTGCATGTGCTGAATCATGACATGGTCAACGCCTTTGCCCTGCCCGGCGGGCATCTGGTCTTTTTCCGCGGACTCATCGACGAGGCCGGCTCTCCCGACGAGATCGCCGCCGTCATGGCGCATGAGATCGGTCACGTCATCAGCCGCGATCCCACGCGGCACGCGCTGCGGTCTGCCGGATCCATCGGGGTTCTGGGGTTGATCTTCGGCGATTTCGCGGGCGGGGCCATCGTGCTCTTGATCACCGAACAGCTGATCGAGGCGCAATACAGCCAGGGGGCCGAAGCCGAGGCAGACGCCTTTGCGCATGACCTGATGTTGCGCGCCGATCTGTCTCCGGCCGCGCTGGCAGTGATGTTCGAACGCTTCCGCACCCTGGCGGGAGGCGATGCCGAGGGGTTTATCGGACATTTCCTGTCCCACCCCCGGCTGGGCGACCGCATCGCCGCCGCACGCAACGCGGTTCCCGATGGATTCCGGCCCAGCCCCTTGCTGGAGCCGGTGGAATGGCGGGCACTGCAGGGGATATGCGACGTCGACGCCGCGTTCTGACGCCAATCAGCAACAGCCCCAAAGGGCAGGCATTCCCGACTTTACGCGACTTTGCAGTGGCAGCATCCTAGGGCCATGTTCCGCGCACCCGCTCCTGCGCCCGTTTCCGCCAAAGAAAGACAGGTAAAATGCATACCGATCAAGATTTAATGGACATCCGCTATACCGGCGAAAAAGGCCCGTTGTTCGGCCTCGCCCTGAAAACCGGCCTTCTGACCATCGTGACGCTTGGCATCTACCGGTTCTGGCAAAAGACCCGCATCCGCAAGTATATCTGGTCCTCGGTCGACGCCGGTGGCGACACCTTCGAATACACCGGCACCGGCATCGAGAAATTCCTCGGCTTCCTCGTCGCCATCGTCTTTCTGGCGATCTACGTCGGCATCATCCAGATGGTTCTTTTCTATGCCGGGCTCAACATCATGGTCGACCCGGAAACCGCAACGACGCAAGAGGCCATCGCGCAGGTTGCGGCGATCTACATCACCTTCTTCGCGGTGCTGCCCTTCATCCTGTATGCGATGTACCGCGCACGCCGCTACAAGATGGCCCGCACCCGCTGGCGCGGCATCCGTTTCGGCATGGAAAAAGGCGCCTGGGGCTACGTCCTGCGTGCCATCGGCTATGGCCTGCTGGCCGCGATCACGCTGGGCATCCTGCTGCCGCTGCAGACCTTCAAGCTGGAAAAATACATGGCCGACCGCAGCTATTACGGCAGCGCACGGTTTACCCAGGAAGGCAAGTGGAGCGACCTTTACAAAGCCATGACGCATATCCTGATCGCCATCGGCATTGTCGTCGTCAGCGCCATCGCTATGGCCGGCGCCGCCGCCAGCGAGACCGTCGGACTGGCCGTTCTCGGCGGGATCGGCATCTTTGTCGGTTACATCTGGTTCTTCTTCGGCTCGGTCCACTACAGCGTTCAGAACTTTGGCTACCTCAGCCGCAACAAGGTCCTGGGGGACGAGATCCGCTTTGACGCCCAGCCGCGCACCGGATTTGTCATCAAGACCTACATCCTCGGCGGCCTGCTGCTCAGCCTCCTGGCCTCGGTGGCCTTCGGGATCGTCGGCGCCCTGGCGACCGGGTTCATCCCGCTGATGCAGGACGGCTCCGGCGTGGCCATTGCCATGTTCGGCGTGGTCATGGCGATCGGCTATATCGTGGCGCTGGTCGTGGTGCAGGCGCTCAGCATGATCCTGATCACCCAGCCGATCCTGGGCCACTATGTCGAAACGCTCAAGATCCGCAACGCCGGCGCGCTCAACCGCATCGCCCAGCGCGAGGCAGAAACCGGTGTCGACGCCGAAGGCTTTGCCGATGCGCTCGACGTGGGTGGCGCGATCTGATGCAAAAGACCGAGGCGCAGTTCTTCGATGGCCTCACGGCAGGGCGGCACGATGTTCATGTCGCCCTTTCCGACGACCGGCAGGCCATGATCATCACCGGCGACACCCTGCCCGAACCGCTGCGCTGGACCCTGATGGACCTGCGCGCGCTCAGCGATACCGGCCACACCGACCGGCTGACCCTGACGCGCCACGCGGAGACCGACGACGAGGCGCCACGCGATCCCGCCCGGCTGGTCCTGCTGGACCCCGAGCTGATCGCCTGGATGCACCGCACCCGTCCCGGCCTGTTCCGCGCCGACATGCACAAGGGCACCTGGCGCAAGATCGGCATCTACACCGGCGGGGCGGTGGCGGCCGCCGGGCTGATGCTCTTCGTGATCCTGCCCGCGATGGCGAATACGCTGGCCCAGATCATCCCGATCGAACGCGAGATCGCCTTTGGCAAGGTCGTGGTCCGCCAGATGGAACGGGTCCTGGGCAGCGGCAGCGGATCGCTGCGCTGTACGGACCCGGCGGGCGTTGCCGCGCTGGACAAGATGGTGACGCGGCTGACCGAAACCCGCGAGATGCAGTACCAGATCAGCAGCCAGGTCTTTGACCACGGCATGGTCAACGCCTTCGCTGCTCCCGGCGGACAGGTGGTCGTCCTGCGCGGGCTGCTGGAGGCGGCTGAAAGCCCGGAGGAGGTCGCCGGCGTGCTGGCGCATGAGATCGGACACGTCGAATCGCGCGATGCCACCCGGCACGCGCTGCGCACCGCCGGGTCCGCCGGCCTGCTGACCATGATCATCGGCGATTTCTCCGGCGGGGCGGCCATCGCGCTGGTCGGTGAAAAGCTGATGACCGCCGCCTATACCCGCGAGGCCGAGGCCGCCGCCGACCTCTTTGCGCTGGACATGCTGCAACAGGCGGACGTGAGCGCCGACGGTTTTGCCCGCTTCTTCGACGAGCTGGACGACCTGCAGGGCATTGAAATCCCCGCCTACCTGTCGACCCACCCGATCACGGCGGAACGAGCCGACCAGGCCCGCGATTTCGCACGGGAACAGAGCGGCACCCGCCCGATCCTCAGCGATGCCGAGTGGCGCGCACTGCAAAACATCTGCCGCTAGGGCGTGGAACGGGGTGCGACGACGCGGTCTTCGATACACGAGCACCGATTTGCGAGACCATCGGGGACCACGCTAACGATTTTGCAATCCCAGTGCCAAAAATTGAAACACTGATTCGAATTTTCGGAACCTGAAATCCAAAAACCAACCTCCAAAGGGGCGAATCTTCTCCGCACCCCGATCGCGATCCGGTCAAAGTTGTCGTAACGGCACCTCGGGAAGCGCCCGGATGTCAATGGATTCGATGGTATACCGGAAAACGTCCCGTCATGGCGACGCGTATAAACGGTAACGCGACGATTTTTCGCTGTTTCCCTGTGTCCCGGCAGGCTACACCACGCGGCGAGGAAGTCTCGCGGGCCCGCCCGCGGCAATGGTAGACCTGAGGAGAGACACGCAGATGAAGGTCCTTGTGCCCGTCAAGCGCGTGATCGACTACAACGTGAAGGTCCGCGTGAAAGCGGACGGATCGGGTGTCGATCTGGCGAACGTGAAGATGTCGATGAACCCCTTCGACGAGATCGCCGTGGAAGAGGCGATCCGGCTGAAGGAAGCCGGCAAGGTCGATGAGGTCATCGCCGTTTCGATCGGTGTCAAGCAGAGCCAGGAAACCCTGCGCACCGCGCTGGCAATGGGTGCGGACCGCGCCATCCTGGTCGTAGCCGCCGATGACGTCCACACCGACATCGAGCCGCTGGCTGTGGCCAAGATCCTGGCCGCCATCGTCAAGGAAGAAGAGCCGGGTCTCGTGCTCTGCGGCAAGCAGGCCATCGACAACGACCTGGGCGCCACCGGCCAGATGCTGTCGGCCCTGCTGGGCTGGAGCCAGGCGATGTACGCCAACAAGGTTGACGTCGAGGGCGACAACGCCGTCGTCACCCGCGAGGTCGACGGCGGCCTGCAGACCGTCAAGGTCAAGATGCCGACCATCATCTCGACTGACCTGCGCCTGAACGAGCCGCGCTACGCCTCGCTGCCGAACATCATGAAGGCGAAGAAGAAGCCGCTGGATGAGAAAACCGCCGAGGACTACGGCGTCGACGTCAGCCCGCGCCTCGAGATCGTCTCGACAGGCGAACCGGCGGCCCGCGCGGCCGGCGAGATCGTGCCCGATGTCGATACGCTTGTCGCCAAGCTGAAAGAAAAGGGGATCGTGTGATGGCCGTTCTGCTGATTGCCGAGATCAACGACGGCGCGCTGGCGATGGACGCCACCGCCAAGGCCGTCAGTGCCGCAAAGGCGCTGGGTGACGTGACCGTCCTGGCCGCCGGCGCCTCTGCCAAGGCCGCCGCCGACGAGGCAGCCACCATCGAGGGCGTGTCCAAGGTGCTGGTCGCCGAAGATGCCCTCTATGGTCACCGCCTGGCAGAGCCGGTTGCCGCGCTGATCGCCGGGCTGGCCAGCGACTACAGCCACGTTGTCGCGCCCGCCACCACCGATGCCAAGAACATCCTGCCGCGCGTGGCCGCGCTGCTGGACGTCATGGTGCTGACCGACGTGACCGAGGTCGTGGATGCGGACACTTTCGTGCGTCCGATCTACGCGGGCAACGCGATGCAGACGGTGAAGTCCAAGGACGCGACCAAGGTCATCACCTTCCGGACATCGACCTTCGACGCGGCTGCCACCGGCGGTTCGGCGGCTGTCGAGGCAATCGCCGCGGGTGACAACCCCGGCCTGTCCGAATGGGTCGAGGACAAGGTGGCCGAGAGCGACCGCCCCGAGCTGACCTCGGCCGGTGTCGTGGTTTCCGGCGGCCGTGGCGTCGGCAGCCAGGAAGACTTTGCCATCATCGAAAAGCTGGCCGACAAGCTTGGGGCCGCCGTGGGCGCATCCCGTGCCGCCGTCGACTCGGGCTTTGCCCCGAACGACTGGCAGGTTGGCCAGACCGGCAAGGTCGTCGCTCCGGACCTGTATGTTGCCGTCGGCATCTCGGGTGCGATCCAGCACCTGGCCGGCATGAAGGACTCGAAGGTCATCGTCGCGATCAACAAGGACGAAGAGGCCCCGATCTTCCAGGTCGCGGACTACGGCCTTGTCGCCGACCTGTTCGAGGCCGTCCCGGCCCTGACCGAGAAGCTCTGAAGGAGCGATGGGTGCGCAGAGCACCCATCCTACACTTCTGAAGGCCCGCCCCGTGGCGGGCCTTTTTCATGTCAGCGCCGTACCATTGCGCCCAAGACCGGGGCCAGCGCCTCTCCCGCCTCGTGGTGGGCACGCGGACCCATCAGCTCGGCCGCAGCGCAGGCCTCGAAATCCCCGAAGACCATGCCACGCGTGCCCTCGGTCAGGGCCGCGCCAGAGGCCACGACCTCGACAACCTCGTTGACCCTGGGGCGCAGCGTCTCGATCATTTCGCGGTTCACGAACAGCGGGTCGCCATCCAGCCGCCAGGGCAGTTCAGACGGCACCGGATGATCCGCGAACCACAGCAGCACTGTATCCCCGCGCAGGTGCGCAAGCAGTTGTTTCATGCGCGAGGTCCAGGCCATCCGAAGCTCGTCCTGAACCTCCGCGAACCGGTCGCTGGAGACATCGGACAACCGCCCAAGCATGTGCCGGACAAAGTGAAACTCGGTAAAATCGATTTCAGGATAGAGCCCCTGCAGCTTTTCCGAGGCACGCAGGAACCGATCGTTGCGGCGCGGATGCACGGTGTAGAATCGGTTCGACAGGTTCTGTGCCCCCATCACCTGCACAACCTTGACCGCCGCCCCGGCGGCCAGGTCCAGCACGCCGGGATCGTTCAGGTACAGGTCCACCCCGGCATTGACCACGCCGAAGTTCGCACAGGCCAGCCTGACCCGCTGTTCCAGCAGCGCCGGAAAGGGCTGTTCGATGAACCGCCCGTAGGTTTCCGTCCCCCCAAGAAAGGCAAAGTACAAACCGTCGAGCTGTCGGCGCGGCCCGCGGAACAGGACGCGTGATGTGCCGTACCGGCACGGATAGTATTCCAGGGTCGCATGGCCCCCGCCATGTGCAGACATTTTACCCACCTCATTTTTCACCCACAGGAGAGAATCGGGCAAAGCCCTTGCCATTTTGCTAATGCGACAATGCGAGACGAATCCGACACTCTTGCAGCCCCGCCAAAGCCGGGTCATGGTGGCCGCGGCAAAAGGGGATCGGGACATGGAAATCAAGTCTATCGGGGTCGTTGGCGCGGGGCAGATGGGCAACGGGATTGCCCATGTCATGGCACTGGCAGGCTACGAGGTGCGTCTCAACGACATCAGCCAGGAAGCGCTGGACAAGGCCGTCGCCACCATCGGAAAGAACCTGGACCGCCAAGTCACCCGCGACAAGATCTCCTCCGAGGAACGCGACCGGACGATGGCGCGGATCCGCACCACGCTGCACCTGCCCGAGATCGCCCAGACCGACCTGGTGATAGAGGCCGCGACCGAGCGCGAAGAGGTGAAGGACAAGATCTTTGCCGCCCTGCTGCCCCACCTCAAGCCCGAGACGATCCTGACCTCGAACACCTCGTCGATCTCGATCACGCGACTGGCCAGCCGGACCGACCGGCCCGAGAAGTTCCTGGGGTTCCATTTCATGAACCCGGTGCCGGTGATGAAGCTGGTTGAGCTGATCCGGGGCATCGCCACCGACCATGAAACCTATGAAAGCTGCCTTGCGGTGGTCGAGAAACTCGACAAGACCGCCGCCAGCGCCGAGGATTTCCCCGCCTTCATCGTCAACCGCATCCTGATCCCGATGATCAATGAGGCCTGCTACACGCTGTACGAGGGTGTGGGCAACGTGCGCTCGATCGACATGGCGATGAAGCTGGGCGCCAACCACCCGATGGGGCCGCTGGAACTGGCCGATTTCATTGGATTGGACACCTGCCTTGCGATCATGAACGTGCTGCACGACGGCCTGGCGGATACCAAGTACCGCCCCTGCCCGCTGCTGACCAAATACGTCGAGGCCGGCTGGCTGGGCCGCAAGACCGGACGCGGTTTCTACGATTACCGGGGGGATGAGCCGGTCCCGACGCGCTGAGCCAGACCGCCCCTTGCGCATAGGCGCGGGCCCGTCGGGGCCGCGGCCAATCCGGTTCGGGGCGTCAGCCCTCGCGCAGGCCCAGCGTCTGTTCGCGCAGCCAGGCCACGAATTCTCGTTGGCCGCCCGAAAAGGCCTTGACCTGCTCCGGGGTGATCGGCTCTCCGACAACCGGCTTCTGCGGTCGCTTGCAGGCGTGCACGACCTCGTGGATCAAGAGCCCCTGGCGGATCGTGGCGGACAGCTTGTTGGCGATCTGGTAGGCGCGACTGTTCTGTCCCGGAAAGAAGATCGGAACCACGGTCGCGCCGGATCGCTGGACCATCTTGGCGGTAAAGGGGTTCCAGCCCGCCTCTTGCGCCGTCCCGAACCAGGTTTCGGACGAGGCCACAACGCCGGAGGGAAACAGGACGATCACGCCGCCGGACTTCAGGTGATCCATGGCCCGCGCCCGCATTTCCAGGCTCTGCTCGCGCGCATCTTCCTCATGCGGGAAGGGCACCGGGATCATGAAGGGCTCGACCTCCTTGACGCCGGTCAGCAGGGACCGGGTCAGGATCTTGTAGTCGGTGCGCACGCGGCCAATGAGTTCCGCCAGAACCATCCCGTCGACCAGCCCGTGAGGATGGTTGGCCACGATGATCACGGGGCCGTCCTTGGGGATGCGGGCGATCTGTTCGGCAGGGGTCATCAGGTCGATGCCCATGATGCCCAGCGCCTGGCTCCAGAATGCCTGACCTTCGACCGGGCCCATGCGTTCAAACCGCCGCACCATGCGCAGCAGGGGGATCTTGCCGGTCAGCCATTCCAGCGTCCGGATCGTGTTTGCCTTCCACGGATTGCTGAACGTGTTGGCGTAACTGACCTGTCGCTTGTCATAGGGTGCAGGATTCCTGGACACGCTCCGCCCCCTCAGGGATGTCGATTGGGTGCTTTCGACCATGCGCCTGCTACAGTCCCGTATTGCACGTCAGCGCCTGGCACCGGCGCTAACAGTCTTCCCCAAAGCGGTCGGCCACCAAGGCCTCGACCGCATCGGCCAGCGCCTCGGCGTCCGGCCCCGAGGTTTGGACTTCAATAGTGCTTCCTTTCGCGGCTGCCAACATCAAAAGCCCCATGATACTGTCTCCGCTGGCGGACATCCCGTCGCGGCTGACCTCGGCCATTGCGTCGAATCCCTCGACCACCTCGACCAGTTTGGCAGAGGCGCGGGCATGCAACCCCTTCTCGTTGACGATCTTCAGCGCGCGGTGAATGGAGTTGGTCATGGGAACCCGGCTTTCTCGTGGCAGATCAAGACGTTCAAGTTGGATCGGCCGGAATGTTCTGGCTGTCAATATACTTCCGCCCGGCCTCCAGGGCCTGGCGCACCGCTTCTGGCACGGTCAGGTGACGGCTTTTGGTCAGCTTGATCAGCATCGGCAGATTCGCGCCATACAGAATGCGGCGATTGTCAGGACGGCAGGCATTCAGCGACAGATTCGAAGGAGAGCCGCCGAACATGTCGGTGACGATGACGACACCGCCGCCGCTGTCGACGGCATCGGCCGCGGCACAGATCTCGGCCTGCTTGTCGGCGCGGTTGGCATCTGCCTCGATGGAAATCGCCTGCATCCCGGGCTGCGGCCCGACCACATGCTCGACCGCCGCGAGATACTCGCGGGCCAGTCCGCCATGCGCGACGATCACGATACCGATCACCCGGACACCTTTCCAACCATGCCGACGACGCGTTCGGAAACGGGCGTTCCGCCGCGCCGTTCCAGTTCGCGGTGCCTAATTGACACCCGCCAGCCTTCCTGCGCAAGAGCGGCCGCGACGTTTTCCGTGACGGCAACCGACCGGTGCTGCCCGCCGGTACAGCCGAAGCCGATGGCGAAATGCGCCTTGCCCTCGGCCACCACCGCCGGCAACATCAACAGGATCAGGCCGGTCAGCCGATCCAGGAAATCCTCGTAGCGGGGATCATCGGCAACAAAGGCCGCTACCTCGGGGTCCAGCCCGGTAAAAGCGCGCAAATCCGGTTCCCAATGGGGATTGCGCAGAAAGCGGCAGTCGAACACGACATCCAGCCCCTGGGGCAGCCCGCGCTTGTAGGAAAAGCTCTGGACGGAGACGGCGGTGCCCTGCCCCGTCACCTCGCCGAACCAGCCTTCCAGTTCGGCCCGCAGATCGTGCACCGACAGTTCCGATGTGTCGATCAGGATATCCGCCCGCGACCGCACGTCGGTCAGCAGGGCCTTTTCGCGCACCACCCCGTCCACCGGCATCTCGTCCGGAGCCATCGGGTGGCGGCGGCGGGTTTCCGAGTAACGCCGCACCAGCACCTCGTCGGTGCAATCGACATAAAGCAGGTCGACAGGCGCGGGCATCTGGTCGGTCAGGATCTCGTAGAGCTGCAACAGCCCCTCGGCGCTGAAATCACGGTTGCGCACGTCGATGCCCAGCGCAAGGGGCCGGGCCGGGGGCGTGTCGCGGTCGACGAGGCGCGGCACCAGGCTCAGCGGGATGTTGTCGATGCTCTCGAAGCCCAGATCCTCGAGCACATTGATCGCGCTTGACCGCCCGGCGCCCGAAGGGCCGGTGACAAAGACGATGCGCGCGCTGCCTGTTTCCTTTTGGTCCATTTCTACTCTCGCCGTCCCGACTTGAGATAGTGAACGAGTCCTGCGGGGAAATATTCAGACGCGGAATTGTGAAGCAATGGCACATCCACCCCCAGCAGCCGGGTGGACCGGTTAGGCGGCAAGCGATGCCTTTCGGCCACATCCATGTCCAACACGGAGACCAGCGGGATGCCGGTCACATGTGGTGCGTGCAAAAGACCGATGGCGCGCGCCTCGATTATGCCCTCTATCGCGGCGGGCACGCTCAGGTTCAGCAGTGCGCCCTCCCGTGTGACGATCGTGCGATCATCGGCAATCAGCTGCGCGCCCCGCGCCATCAGTTCCAGCGCAAGGCCCGATTTGCCGCTGCCGGAGGCACCTCGGATCATCAGGCCCCGGCCCGCCACGGCAACCGAGGTGGCATGCAGAACCTCCCGCATGGGGCGGAATCAGACCGGCAGGCCGACGACGAAGCGTGCGCCCAGCGGCTCCGAGGTCACATCGGCCTCGGTCGGGCGGATGTTCTCGGCCCAGATGACGCCGCCATGCGCCTCGATGATCTGCTTGGAGATGGCAAGGCCAAGGCCCGAGTTGTTGCCGAAATCCTGTTGCGGGCGCGAGGTGTAGAAGCGCTTGAAGATCTTCTGCAGCGATTCCTCTGGGATGCCCGGGCCGGTATCCTCGACCACGACCAGCACGCGGTTGTCGCGGCGTCGCGCCCAGACACGGATCGCATCGCCATCCTCGCAAAAGGAAATCGCATTGGTTATGAGGTTGACGAAGACCTGCGCCAGGCGTGGTTCCAACCCGGTGATCGTGACCGGCTTTTTCGGCAGGTCGGTGATGAATTCGATGCCCTTCTTGCGCGCGTCCTCACCCAGGAACTCGGTCAGGTTGCCAAGCATTTCCAGCAGGTTGAACTCCTGCTCCTCTTCCTTGACCAGCTCGCTGTCCAGTCGCGAAGCGTTGGAAATGTCGCTGACCAGGCGGTCCAGCCGGCGCACGTCATGTTCGATCACGTCCAGGAGCTTGGCCCGATGGTCCTCCTTCTTGACCATGCGCAGGCTGCCCACGGCAGAGCGCAACGAGGCCAGCGGGTTCTTGATCTCATGTGCCACGTCGGCGGCGAATTGTTCGTTCTGGTCGATCCGATCGTAGAGCGCACCGACCATGCCGCGCAGCGCGCCTGACAGGCGCCCGATCTCGTCGGGACGGGCGGTCAGGTCGGGGATGCGGATGCGGCCCGGCGTGCGCGCCCTGCGGTTGCGGTCGCGCCCGATCTCTGCCGCGTCGGCGAGGTCCGAAATCGGGTTGGAAATGGTCGAGGCCAGCACGAGGCTGAGACCGATGGAAACCAGCGTGGCGATCACGAACATCTGCAGCACGCGCTCACGTTCGGCGCTGACGGCGGCGTCGATCTCTGTCGCCGGGGAGACCAGCGCAATCGTCCCGACCAGCGCGTCGCCCTGCCGGATCGGGGTCAGTGCAAAGAAGACGGTGGCCCCGTCGCCACCGCCGGATTCGACACGGGTCAGGGCCGGATCGCCGGATTCGATGGCACGCCGCAGGCGATCTTCAAGGTCGAGATCGGGTTCGGTCTCGAAATAGCTGAACAGGCCCGCGACGCCGTCCCAGATCGTGTTCAGGAAGTCCGAGATCAGCGTAGGCTTGTCCTCTTCGACCGGGGGGATGATCGGCGGCACGCGGCCGCGCGTCTCACCGACCAGGAAACTGGCGCTGTCAAAGACCATCAGGCGCACGCCATCGCGCAGGTCGATGCCCTCGACCGTGCGGGCGACGTCGATACCGTCGCCGGTGCCCAGGCTGACCGGCGCACCGCGCGGCAACTGTGCCTCGAACACGTCGGCAACGAGTTCGACCTCGGCCTGCAGCGCGTTGACGCGCTGCACCGCCATCGTGTCGCGCGATGAGTTCAGCCAGAGAATCCCCGCGACCAGCACGTTGAGCGCGATCAAGTTGAAGGTGAAGATCTTGCGCGTCAGCGGCGAACGGTTGAGCGTGAACAGCCCGCGCCGCGCGCGGCTGTCGCGCAGTTCCTTTTCAACCGTGCTGTCGGGCGCGACCCAGTCGTCGCCCAGCACGACGTCCGCATCACGCCGTCCGCCTTGACGATCGTCCTGCATCGGGAGCTGTTCGGCCAGGGCCATCCCTTACTCTTCGTTGTAGCGGTATCCGATACCGTAAAGCGTTTCGATGGCCGAGAAATCGGTGTCGACCGTGCGCATCTTCTTGCGCAGACGCTTGATGTGGCTGTCGATGGTGCGGTCGTCGACATAGACCTGATCGTCATAGGCCACGTCCATCAGCTGATCCCGAGACTTCACGAAACCGGGGCGCTGCGCCAGGGCCTGCAGCAGCAGGAATTCCGTCACGGTCAGCGACACGTCCTGGCCTTTCCAGCTGACGGCATGGCGCAGCGGGTCCATCGTCAGGCTGCCGCGGGTCATCAGCTTGGTCTCTTCGGTGTCACCCACGACATCACCGGCCACGGCTTCCTGACGGCGCAGCAGGGCGCGAATGCGTTCGACCAGCAGGCGCTGGCTGAAAGGTTTTTTGACGTAGTCGTCGGCACCCATGCGCAAGCCCAGCACCTCGTCGATCTCGTCGTCCTTGGAGGTCAGGAAGATCACGGGCATCCTGGATTTCTGGCGCACGCGCTGTAGCAGGTCCATACCATCCATGCGCGGCATCTTGATGTCGAACACGGCCATGTCCGGCATCTTCTTGTTGAACGCGTCAAGCGCCGCCTGGCCATCGTTGTAGGTCTCGACCTCGAACCCTTCTGCCTCAAGCGTCATCGAAACGGACGTCAGGATATTCCTGTCGTCGTCCACAAGGGCGATCTTAGACATTTTGCTGTCCTTATACTGCTCTGGTTGCCTTATTTTTTTCTGCACTATCGGCGATTTTCCGCTTTACAGCAATCATTAACTGCGAATCGGCCACGCCGCCTGGCTCCAACAGACGCGAATTTGGCAAAGGAATGGCTAAAATGCCTCACCGGTTTGCGTTGCATTGATCGCAGTTCGGCAGCTGCCCGCCGTGGTATCGCTAAACCCGCGCTTGGTAGCGCAAACTGCGCCTTTGCGTCCTGTTCATGTCGAAAAGCGGCATGTTAAGAGGTCCGGCATCGGCGCAGTATGTCGCCGCATACAACTATTCTTGATCAGCGCGATCCACAGGAGCAAGGCAGATGACATTTGGACGGGTGAACCCTCAGTTCCGGCTTGAAGACCAGGGCATCGAAGGGCTCGGAAATGTCTATTACAACCTCATGGAGCCAGCGCTGATCGAAGCGGCGCTGAAACGAGGCGAAGGTACGCTGGGCAAGGGCGGGTCCTTCCTTGTGACCACCGGCAAATACACGGGCCGTTCGCCCAAGGACAAGTTCGTCGTCCGCACCCCTTCGGTCGAGGACAGCATCTGGTGGGAAAACAACCAGCCGATGGAGGCCGCGGCCTTTGACCGGCTGCACGCCGACATGCTGGAGCATATGAAAGGCGGCGACTACTATGTGCAGGACCTGGTCGGTGGCGCCGATCCGGCCAATGCCATCGACGTCCGGGTGATCTCGGAACTGGCATGGCACAACCTCTTCATCCGCCACATGCTGCGCCGTCCCGACCGCGAGGACCTGGACAGCTTCACGGCGGATTTCACGATCATCAACTGCCCGACCTTCAAGGCCGACCCGGAAAAGCACGGCTGCCGCACGGAAACAGTGATCGCGCTCAACTTCGAAAAGAAGCTCATCCTGATCGGCAACACCGAATATGCCGGTGAAAACAAGAAGTCGGTCTTTACGCTGCTGAACTACATCCTGCCCGGAAAGGGCATCATGGCAATGCATTGCTCGGCCAACCACGCGCCGGGCAACCCGGTCGATACCGCTGTCTTCTTCGGCCTGTCGGGCACCGGCAAGACCACGCTGTCGGCCGATCCGTCGCGCGTGCTGATCGGCGACGATGAGCACGGCTGGTCGGATCGCGGCACCTTCAACTTCGAAGGCGGCTGCTATGCCAAGACCATCAATCTGAGCGCCGAGGCAGAGCCCGAGATCTACGCCACGACCGAGAAATTCGGCACGGTGATCGAGAACATGGTCTTCGACCCGGAAACCTTCGACCTGGATTTCGAGGATGACAGCCTGACGGCCAACATGCGCTGCGCCTACCCGCTGCACTACATCTCGAACGCGTCGAAAACCGCCCTGGGCGGTCACCCCAAGAACATCATCATGCTGACCTGCGATGCCTTTGGTGTTCTGCCCCCGATCGCGCGACTGACCCCGGCGCAGGCGATGTACCACTTCCTGTCCGGTTTCACCTCGAAGGTGGCCGGGACCGAACGCGGCGTGACCGAGCCGGAACCCACCTTCTCGACCTGCTTCGGCGCCCCCTTCATGCCGCGCCGCCCCGAGGCCTATGGCAACCTGCTGCGTGACAAGATCGCCAAGCACGGCGCCACCTGCTGGCTGGTGAACACCGGCTGGACCGGCGGCGCCTATGGCACTGGCTCGCGGATGCCGATCAAGGCGACCCGGGGTCTGCTGCACGCCGCACTGGAGGGCAAGCTGGCCCAGGCCGAATTCCGCAAGGACCCGAACTTCGGCTTCGAGGTGCCGGTCTCGGTCGAGGGTGTGCCGGAACTGCTGCTGGATCCGCGCAAGACCTGGGACGACAAGGCGGCCTATGATGCGCAGGCGGAAAAGCTGGTGCAGATGTTCGCCGACAACTTTGAACAGTACGTCCCCTACATCGACGACGATGTGAAAGCTGTCGCAATCGGCTGACACCGCCGGACCAACGGAAGCCGGCCCTCCCTGTTAGGGAGGGCCTTTTTCATGTCCGCGCGGCCCCGGCAGGCGCGGGAAACGCCGCGATCCAGTCGCCACGCTCACCCACGGAAACGCCGCGCAAGGCGATAGCGCAACCAGGCCCAGCCCAACGCAAGAGGCAGGTAGACCGGCCAGAGAATCAGGGGGATCGCGGCGATCCACATGGCGGCATCCCGGTCCCCGGACAGCCGGACGCAGGCCGCGCTCAACACGGTCGCCAGCACCAGCGTCAAAAGCGCGAACAGGATCTCGCCAAGCGCGATCAGAACGGGCCGCGCCGTGGTCAGCCCCGGCAAGGGCGCCGGCAGGCACAACGCCGCCGAAAGCAGGCCCCCCGTCGCGATGACACCGCAGGCGATACTGTAGTCGAAGGTCATGCGCTTTCGTGTCCCGTCAAGTTGCCCTGCCCGTCATGCGGCTGTGCGCTGCCGCGGTGACACCCGTCTTTCCGCTTGAGGGCGGGGGCATCGCTCGGCGTCCGCGCACAGGCGATCACGTCCACGAACTTACCAGTGGCCCGGATAACGTAATACATTCCCGTTGCGGACGGAAACCGCGCCGGTCCGGCAAGAAAACGGTTCGGCTCATTGCGGGTCCGAAAGCCGCCACGGTTCCGCCACGGGGGCGGAACAGGCGACTGCCGGACGGCGGGCCCTAGCCGCGCCGAAGATGTCCCGGGGGACAACCCGGCGCGGGGCCAAATGGCGTGGCACACGGCCGTGACCGGCACCCGTCGGCGGTTTTCCGGTATCAAGTGGCGGTGCGGGTAGGCAAATCCTGCCCCTGCGCCTAACCTCGGCCCATGTTAGACTGTGGTTTCAGTTCCCGGGAGAAGACGACATGCACGCCAAACCGCTTGCCCCCCTGATTGCCGCCACGCTGGTCGGGGCGCCTGCCCTTGCCGATGTCGGGGCCTTTGTCGAACCGCCCCTGACGCTGGAGGCCTTCGGCGTCATCTGCGAGGTCGAGCTTCAGGGCACGCGGCCCGCGCCGGACACGCTGTCGGGCCTTCTGAACCTTGTCGACCAGGACCGCCCCATCGACGTCGAAACGGTGCAGGTGCCGGCGGAAATGGGTCTCAGCTTTGGCATCCGCGCCAGCCTGACCGCCGGGTCTTCCGTCCCCGAGGTGACGATTGTGGTCACACATCCGCCGATGGGCCCGGAGGGGCGCACCGTCGAACGCTGGGTAACGCCGATGAATTTCGGCGATGTCTCGCTGAATCTCTTCACCTTCGAACGGGACTATGAACTGGTCGAAGGGCCGTGGATGTTCCAGGTAGAACGGGACGGCAAGGTACTGCTGCAACAGCCCTTCGAGGTCACGGCCCCGGGCACGATTCCTGCGGTTCAACAGGCCTGTTTCGCCGCCGAGGTCGTCTCCTGACCCCTGCCTACAGGCGTAGGGCGGGGTTTACCCCGCCGCGCGTTTTGCCCCTCAGGCAGCCCTCAAGCCAAGGATCTCACGCGCCTGCTGCCAGCTGGCCACCGGGCGCTCGTATTTCTCACAAAGGTCCGCGGCCCGCGTGACCAGCGCCGCGTTCGACGGCGCAAGCGTTTCCTTGTCCCAGCGCACGTTGTCCTCCAGTCCCGTGCGCGTGTGACCACCCGCCGCGATGGACCATTCGTTGACCTCGACCTGGTGCCGCCCAATGCCAGCCGCGCACCATTCCGCGTCGGGTGCCAACCGCTTGACCGTCTCGATGTAGTAATCGAACACATTGCGGTCACAGGGCATCGCGTTCTTCACACCCATGACGAACTGCACGTACAGCTTGCCCGGGATGCGCCCGTCGCGGTTCATCTCTGCGGCCTTGAAGATATGGCTGAGGTCGAAAGCCTCGATCTCGGGCTTGATCTCGTAGGTGCGCATCTCACTGGCCAGCCAGTCCACCAGGTCCGGCGGGTTCTCGTAGACGCGGGTCGGAAAATTGTTCGACCCCACCGAGAGCGAGGCCATGTCGGGGGCCAGCGAAAGCATCCCGCCCCGCGCCTGCCCCGCACCGGAGCGTCCTCCGGTCGACAGTTGGATGATCATGCCGGGGCAGTGTTTCTTCAGCCCCTCGACCAGCCGCCCAAAGCGTTCGGGGTCCGAAGTCGGCGTCTCGTCCTCCATCCGCACATGGGCGTGGCAGATGCTGGCCCCGGCCTCGAAGGCTTCTTGCGTGCTTTCGACCTGCTCCTCGATCGAGATCGGCACCGCCGGATTGTCCTTCTTTCGCGGGACAGAGCCGGTGATGGCCACGCAGATGATACAGGGTTTGGTCATGTCGGGCGCTCCCCTCGCTGGCGTCTTTCGTGGTGACGGCAGGATAGTCAGTGTATCGGACAGGAAAAAGCCGGGCCGGGCACAAACCCGCCCCGGCCCGGGTATCATGTCATACGTCGAAGAAGACGGTTTCGTCCTGGCCTTGCAGCTGGATGTCGAAGCGGTAGACGACCTTGCCGTCTTTTTCGCTCCGTTTCGCCAGCAGCGTGGCCCGGCGGCGTTCCCATTCGATGATGTTCATCACCGGGTCCTCGGCGTTGGCCTCTGCCTCGTCCTCGAAGTAGATCCGGGTGTTGAGGCCCAGGTTGATCCCGCGCGCCACCACCCACAGGTTGATGTGCGGCGCCTGGATGCGGCCATTGCGGCCCGGCGTCTTGCCCGGCTTGATGGTGTCAAAGCCCCATTCGCCGGTGTCGAAATCGGTGATGACCCGGCCCCAGCCGCGAAAGCCCTCCTCGACCTCGCCGCCGCCTTCGGGATGGGCGTAGATGCCCTTGGCATTGGCCTGCCAGGCCTCCAGCAGCACATCCTTGATCGGCGATCCGGTGCCGTCGATCACAAGGCCTTCTACCCGGATGCGTTCGCCCTCGGCATTCGGTCCGGCGATGTCCCAGCCCAGTTCGCGTTCGTAGATGTCGAAGCCTGCGGCGCCCGGCGCCAGCCCGATGTGGACATAGGGACCGGCGGTCTGCGAGGGCGTTTCCTTGAGGTAGTTGAGCGGTTGTACCATTGTCATTCTCCTTACGCATCTTCCGGGAGGAAAACCAGTTCCCAGTTTTCCCGAAGATGCATCAATTCCCCTCAAGACGGTTTTCGAACAGCGTCGAGCGACGCCCGCGCAGGACGATGTCGAACTTGTAGGCGATGGTGTCCAGCGGAATGGTCGAATTCATGTCCAGCGCCGCCACCAGGCTGTTGATCGCCTCCTGGTTGGGAATGCTCTTGACGATGGGACAGAGCGGGATCAGCGGGTCGCCCTCAAAGTAGATCTGTGAAATCAGCCGCTGGACAAAGCCCGAGCCGAAGACCGAGACGTGGATATGCGCAGGGCGCCAGCTGTTGACGTAGTTGCGCCAGGGATAGGCGCCGGGTTTCACGGTGCGGAAATAGTAATAGCCGTTCTCGTCCGTGATCGTGCGCCCGCAGCCACCGAAATTGGGGTCGATGGGCGCGAGGTAGGTGTCCTTCTTGTGACGATAGCGCCCGCCCGCGTTGGCCTGCCAGATCTCGACCAGCGTGTTGGGCACGGGCCGCGCGTTCTCGTCCAGCACCCGCCCATGCAGGATGATCCGTTCGCCAATCGCGCTTTCGCCGGCCGTGGCGTAGTTGTGGATCAGGTCGCGGTCCATCGGGTCGATGTCGTTATGACCGAAGACCGGGCCGGTGATCTCACCAACCGAGTTCTGCAGACTGATGAGCGAATATTGCGGCGACCGCGCGACGCTCGTCTTGTATTCCTTGACGTAGGCGGGCGGGTGCCAGTCCCGGTCCCGCTGGTAGAATTCGCCTTGATCGGGCATGTCGGTCTCTCCTCACTTGTCCCCGGACTGCGCGTTTGCCTGCCCTGTTTCAGGGCCGTCCATCTCGGCATAGGTCTGCTTAGCCAGCTTCAGCGCGTGGTTGGCGCGCGGCACACCGGCATAGATTGCGACGTGCTGAAACGCTTCCAGCACATCCGCCTTGCTGGCCCCCGTCCGCGCGGTGGCGCGGATGTGCATGGGGATCTCTTCGAAATTGCCCAGCGCCGCCAGCAGCGCCAGCGTCAGCATGGAACGCTCGCGGTCACTGATCCCGTCAGAGGCCCAGACAGTGCCCCAGGCGCCTTCGGTGATGAGGGTCTGGAACGCCTCGTCAAAGGGTGTCTTGGCCGCCTCGGCGCGGTCGACATGGGCATCGCCAAGCACAGAGCGGCGCACCTTCATGCCGGTTTCGTATCGGTTGGTCATGCGGTCCTCCCTTCGGGCCGGACCCGGGTTCGTGACGAAACCCGGGCAATTAGTAGGGCAGCCCGATGTAGTTCTGCGCCAAGACCGATTGCGCGTCGCGATTGGAGCGCAGGAACTCGATGTCGGCAAGCTGGATCTTCAGATCGAATTCGTTCTGGTCGGGGAACCTGTGCAGCAGCGTGGTCATCCACCAGCTGAAGCGTTCCGCCTTCCAGATCCGGGCCAGCGCCTTTTCCGAGTAGGTGTCGATGCCCTCGCTGTCGCCGGTCTGATAGTATTGCACCAGCCCGTTGTAGAGATAATGGATGTCGCTGGCCGCGGTGTTCAGCCCCTTGGCCCCGGTCGGCGGCACGATATGGGCGGCATCGCCACAGAGGAACAACCGCCCCCAGCGCATCGGTTCGGTCACGAAGGACCGCAGCGGCGCGATGCTCTTCTCGATCGACGGGCCAGTGACAAGGCGCTCTGCCGCCTCTGTCGGAATGCGGCGCTTGAGCTCTTCCCAGAAAGCCGCGTCGGTCCAGTCTTCCGGGCTGTCCGACAGTGAACACTGGATGTAGTAGCGGCTGAGATTGGCGTTGCGCTGCGAGCAGAGAGCGAAGCCGCGCTCCGAGCTGGCATAGATCAGTTCGTCATGCACCGGCGGCGTTTCCGACAGGATGCCCAGCCAGCCGAAGGGGTACAGTTTTTCGTACTCCTTGCGGACGCTCAGCGGCATGGTCTGGCGGCTGACGCCGTGGAACCCGTCACAACCGGCCACGAAATCGCAGTCGATGCGGGCCTCCGTGCCGTCCACCTCGTAGGTGACATAGGGTGCGTCGCTGTCGGCATCCTTGATCTGCACGTTCTCGACGTTGAAGACGATCTTGCCCTCCGCCTTTTCACGCGCTTCGTACAGGTCGCGCGTCACCTCGGTCTGGCCGTAGACAACCACATGGCTGCCGGTCAGCTCGGTGAAATCGATGCGGAACTCCTCGTCGCCGTAGGAAATCACGGTGCCGTCGTGGACGATGCACTCACGGTCCATCCGTTCGCCCACACCCGCCTCGCGCATCAGGTCGACCATCCCGGTTTCCAGGATGCCCGCACGGATGCGGCCCAGGACATAGTCCTTGGTCTTGCGTTCCAGAACGACGCTGTCGATGCCCTTCTTGTGCAGCAACTGACTGAGCAGCAGGCCCGACGGGCCGCCGCCAATAATGCAGACTTGGGTACGCATGATGTCCTCCCCTTTGCGACAAGACTAGAATGAACCGATAGGCCATGTAAAATGACGTTTTCAGCTTTACACTTATCAAAAAGGGAAAGTCACTTGCTGGACCGACGGATCAAACTGCGCCACCTCGAGACTGTCACCGCCATTGCCCGCCAAGGCAGTCTCAAGGGTGCCTGTGCCGAGCTGAACCTGACCCAGCCCGCCCTGTCGAAGACGCTAAAGGAACTCGAAGAGATCCTTGGCGCCGCGCTGATGACGCGAGACCGCGGTGGCGTGCGGTTGACCCCGGAGGGCGAGGTGTTCCTGGAGTTCGCCGGGCAAAGCCTCGCCGCGCTGAGACGCGGAGTATCCGGGGTGGCCGAACTGCGCGAAGGCGGCGCCGAGGTGCTGCGCGTGGGTGCCCTGCCCTCGGTCGCGGTGCGCCTGATGCCGCGCGTCGTGGCCCGGTTCCGCGAACTGTCGCCCGCAACACGGCTGGTGCTGCGCGACGGGGCACACGGGGCGCTGACGCGCGATCTGCAATCCGGCGCGCTCGACCTTGTGATCGGGCGCATGGGGGCGCCGGACAGCATGGCCGGGGTCAGTTTCACGCAGCTATACCAAGAGGGCGTCGTTTGTGTCGTGCGCAGCCAGCACCCCTTGCTGGCCCGGCCCGTGCTTGCGCCCCAGGACCTGGTGGACTGGCCCGTGCTCTACCCGCCCGAAGGCGCCGCGATCCGCCCTCTGGTGGATCGCTGGTGCCTGGCGCAGGGGTTGGGGCCCTTCCATGATCGGATCGACTGCGTCTCCGGTGCCTTCGGGCGGCGGTTCCTTCGGCAATCGGACATGCTCTGGTTCATTTCCGCAGGCGTCGTGGCCCCGGAAATCGACGATGGCGCCCTGGCCGCGCTGCCCCTGGACCTGGGGTTGACCGCCGGTCCGGTAGGTCTGATGACGCGGCCCGACAGCGCCGCCTCGCGCTCTCGCCAACTGTTCGAACGCGCACTGAGACACGAAGCAGAGTCTTTACCCACAAGTTGACGCCGAATCGAACTCGTCCACAACTTAATGCGGTCTTCATCAAAATATCGCTTTACACACCCCTATTTGGGCAGGCACCATATCTGGTAAGGGCGCGGGGATAGCCCGCAGACCCTTGAGCAGGCAGCAAGCGCTGGGGGTGAATCACCAGTCACGGCGCTATAATCAAAGGGGTGTCCTTATGGCCCTGTCCGAGCAGTATCTCAACGACGAATTGCATCCGATCGACCTTGTCGAGCATATCGCCGAGTTCAACGATTGGGATTTCGACCGCATCGCGGACGACCAGATCGCGATGGCGGTCGAAGGTCAGTGGCGCACCTACTCGATCACCCTAGCCTGGTCCGCTTTCGATGAAACCCTGCGGATGATCTGCACCTTCGAGATGGAGCCACCCGAGGCGCGGTTGCCGGAACTGTACGAAGGTCTGAACCTGATCAACGATCAGTGCTGGGCCGGCGCCTTCAGCTACTGGCCCGAGAACAAGCTGATGGTCTACAAGTACGGGCTGGTGCTGGCCGGTGGCAATGTCGCCAGCGCCGAGCAGATCGACACGATGATCGGCGCCGCCGTCATGAGCTCGGAACGCTATTACCCGGCCTTCCAGTTGATGGTCTGGACCGACAAGAGCGCAAAAGAATCCATGCAGGTCGCCATTGCAGAGGCTTACGGGCGGGCCTGACATCGGGGTATTCCCGAATTTTTCCAGAGACAAGAAACACGAGGGGCGGCGCAATTGCGGCGCCCTTTTCCATTTCACCCGGGATTCCCCTTGAGTTGAATCCAGAGCGCGGAAATTCTACCGAAACAAGAATATCCCAGGGATGAATATCCATGAGAACCCGCCTTTCGGCGCTGGCTATCCTATTGGCCGTTGCCAGCCCGGCCTTGGCCCAGCAGGACGCGGCGTCCTGTGCTGCCTTGCGCGACACCGTGCTGAGCGCCGCCCATGTCCGGACCGCCCGCGTGGTCGAGACCGAGGGCCTGCCCGCCTACTGCGAGGTCCGCGCCACCGCGCTGCCCGCGATCAACATCGAGGTACGCCTGCCGCTGGAAGGGTGGAACGGAAAGTACTACCAGGCCGGCTGCGGCGGGTTCTGCGGCATCCTGGGCCGCGCCGATGCCGGGGCAAGCTGGGTCAATGCCATGCGTCCCGGGTTGGAGCGCGGCTATGCCACCGCCACCTCGGACAGCGGGCACCACGGGCTGTCCGTCGTCGATGCGGGCTGGACACACAACAATCCCCACGCGGAACGCGACTGGGGTTGGCGGTCCATCGGAGAGACCAACCGCGTGGCGCAGGCACTGATCGGGACGTTTTACGGCAGCACCTCGGAGCAGGCGATCTTCCAGGGCTGTTCGACCGGCGGGCGCATGGCCCATGTCGCGGCCCAGCGCTACCCCGAGATGTTCGATGGCATCATCTCGGGCGCGCCGGCGATGGATTATACCGGGCTGGTGGCGACCAAGATGGCCTTTCTGGTGCAGGCCAATACCGCGCCCGATGGCAGCCAGATCCTTGGCCCCGACGAGGCCAAGCTGATCGGCGACGCGGTCTATGAACAGTGCGACGGGGTGGACGGGGCCGAGGATGGGTTCATCGCTGACCCGCGCGCCTGCGAGGTCGATTACAGCGGGCTTGGCCTGACCAACCAGCAGATGGACACGCTGATAAAATGGCGCGAAGGGCCGCGCAATGCCGCCGGAGAGCAGCTTTACCCGGGTGGCATCCCCGAGGGCTCGGAGCCTTTCTGGTGGCTCTGGCTGACCGGCAACGGCAAGGGCGGCGGCAAGCTGGTGCCCGCCTTCGTCACCAACTTCGGGCGATACATGGCCTTTGCCACCGATCCCGGCCCGGAATGGTCGCCGCTGGATTTCGACATGGAGGCGGACCCGGCGCGGCTGGCCACGATGGCGCAGGTCTACAACGGCGACAGCCCGGACCTGTCCGCCTTCCGCGAGGCGGGTGGCAAGATGATCGTCTGGCACGGCTGGGCGGACAGCATCGTGACCCCCTACAAGACCGTCGACTGGTATGAAAAGGCCGCCGAGGCCGCGGGCGGTGAGGACGTTCTGACGGAAAACGTCGCGCTCTTCATGGTGCCAGGCGTCGATCATTGCGGCATCCTGCCGGGGCCGGATGGAATCAATGCCGCCAGCCTTGACCCGATGACCCCGCTTGAGGCCTGGCTGAACGAAGGCACTGCACCTGCCTCGATCATGGCCGAGTAACCTTGCCCCTCTCTTCCGGCGGGCCTAGGGTCCGCCGGGACAAAGGACAGGGGGACGTGATGCAGGATACAGACCTCGCCCGGCGCGGGCTGGCGCTCTTGGGATGCGGCAAGATGGGATCGGCGATGCTGGCCGGCTGGCTGGCACGCGGATTGCCGGCGGACAGCGTGCGGGTGCAGGACCCGAACCCCTCGGACTGGCTGCAGGCGCAGGGCGTGCACATCAACGAGGGGTTCGGCGACAGCCCCGCCGTCGTGCTGATCGCGGTCAAGCCGCAGATGATGGGCGAGGCGCTGCCCGCGCTTCAGACGCTGCCCAAGGGCGACACGCTGTTCGTTTCCGTCGCCGCAGGCACCCCGATCACCACCTACGAGGCGCACCTGGGCGATGTCCCCATCGTGCGCGCCATGCCCAACACGCCCGCCGCCGTGGGCAAGGGCATCACCGCGATCATCGGCAACGCGCGGACCACGGACGCCCACCTTGAAACCGCCGAAGACCTCCTGTCGGCAGTCGGTGAGGTTGTCCGGCTGGAAGACGAGAGCCAGATGGATGCCGTGACCGGCGTCAGCGGCTCCGGCCCGGCCTATGTCTTTCACATGATCGAATGCCTCGCCAAGGCCGGCGAGGCCGAGGGACTGGCCCCCGAACTGGCGATGGCCCTGGCGCGGGCCACCGTGGCAGGCGCGGGCGCCCTTGCGCAGGAAACGGGCGAGGATCCGGCACAACTGCGCCGCAACGTGACCTCGCCCAACGGCACCACGCAGGCGGGGCTGGAGGTGCTGATGAACGAGGACGATGGCCTGCCGCCGCTCATGCGCGCCACCGTGGCGGCGGCTGCGCGACGGTCGAAGGAATTGGCCAATGGCTGACGAGATCACATTCGACGATTTCCTGAAGGTCGACATTCGCCTCGGCACCGTGATCCGTGCCGAACCGTTCCCCGAGGCCCGCAAACCGGCGATCAAACTCTGGATCGATTTCGGACCGGAAATCGGGGAAAAGAAAAGCTCGGCCCAGATCACCGTGCATTACGACCCCGAACGCCTTGTCGGCAAACAGGTCATGGCGGTGGTCAATTTCCCACCCCGCCAGATCGGCCCGATGCGGTCCGAGGTGCTGGTGCTGGGTGTATCGGACCCGGACGGCGCCATCGTGCTGATCTCTCCGGATCAGGCCGCGCCGAACGGGTCCAGGATGCACTAAAGCTCGGGTCCGTTGGGGTCGGGTAGGATGCCCTTGGGCTCTCGCCGGTGGAACAGCGGGTCGTTGTCCTTGATGTATTTGGACACCATCCGCGCGGTGGGCCATGCGGTCACAAGCCCGATCCCGGCAGCGACGGCGATCGCTGTCCAGCTGTACCAGTTGAAGGCGAAGAAGACGATGAGCAGCGTCCCGGCGATGCCGCTGCCGCTCATGAGGGTAAGGTAAAGCGCAAGTCGGTCCATTTCGGTCCTCCTTTCATTTAGGCAACGCGCGCCTGCCCCCACGGGTTCCCTTGACCTCGCCCCACGCTTGCGGTCCTGTCGAAGGCAGGAGGACGCGCCCATGACACAGCCAGCGATCACCGGCCACGGGGTATTCACCCCGGATCAGAGCATTTCCAACGACGAGCTTGTCGCCGCCTTCAACGCCTATGCCGACCGATGGAACGCCGATCACGCGGGCCGTATCGCCGCCGGCGAGGTCGAGCCGCTGACCCATTCCAGTTCCGATTTCATCCTTTCGGCCTCGGGCATCGAAAGCCGCTATGTGCTGGACAAGGAAGGCGTGCTGGACCCGGACCGCATGTGCCCGCGCCTGCCCGCCCGGCCGGACGAGTCTCCCGGAATCATGGCCGAAATGGCGGTGGACGCCTGCACCAAGGCGTTGGAAAAGGCGGGCCGCGAGGGGGCAGAGATCGACCTGGTGATCTGCGCCGCCTCGAACCACGAACGCGCCTACCCGGCAATTGCGATCGAGATCCAGCGGCTACTGGATTGCGGCGGGTTCGCCTTTGACATGAACGTGGCTTGTTCCTCGGCCACCTTCGGCATCCAGGCCGCTGCCGACATGATCCGCGCGGGCAGTGCGCGCCGCGCGCTGGTCGTGAACCCGGAAATCTGCTCGGGCCACCTCGAATGGCGCGACCGCGACTGCCATTTCATCTTTGGCGATGTCTGCACCGCGGTGGTGATCGAACCGGCGGAGGAGGCGCAGGGCGATCACTGGCTGATCCATTCCACACGCTGCGCCACGCAGTTTTCCAACAACATCCGCAACAACGCCGGGTTCCTGCGCCGCGCCCATGACCAGATGGAGGACCGGCGCGACATGCAGTTCATGCAGAACGGGCGCAAGGTCTTCAAGGAGGTGCTACCGCTGGTGTCCTCGCACATCCTCGGCCACCTGTCCGATCACGGCTGGCAGGCGGATGACCTGCGGCGGCTCTGGCTGCACCAGGCCAACAAGACCATGAATGACTTCATCGGAAAAAAGGTGCTGGGTCGCGTGCCGGAGGCGGGTGAGCAACCCAATATCCTGCAGGATTACGCCAATACCTCATCCGCCGGGTCGATCATCGCCTTTTCCAAGCACTCCGAGGACATGGCTAAAGGCGACCGGGGCGTGATCTGTTCCTTTGGCGCGGGCTATTCCGTCGGATCGGTGCTGGTCGAACGGGCCTGATCGGCTTCTTCCGCTTCCATCGCCTCTTCCAGCGTTTCCGCCTCCTCCTCGCCGCCGGCCAAGGCCGCCGTTTCGGGGGTCAATCCGCGCGCCGGCGCCGACATCTGGAACGCGCCCTTGTCCTCTTCCGCCACGGCGGCCCGCTGGACGATGCGCAGCGCGGTATAGAGGATCATCAGCACATGCGCCACGATCGTGGTCAGGAACAACCCCGAGGCACCCGCCGCCGACATGGCGACACCGGCGATCAGCGGCCCGGCGATATTGCCCAGCCCGTAGACCATCAACAGCCCGCCCGAGACCTGGATCGAGGTGCCCTCGGGCGCGTGGTCATTCGCGTGGGCCACGATGATCGGGTACATGGCAAAGATCGCCGCGCCGAAAATGGACACAAGGACCAGGTTCATCATCTGGTCCTGCGGCGCCAGCAGGATGAACCCCAGGTCCGCCGCCACCGCCAGCACGGCCACCACCAGCAGGACCTTGCGCCGGTCCATCCGGTCCGAGGCAAAACCGATGGGCACCTGCGACAGTGCCCCCGCCAGCACCGGGATCGAGGCGAAAAGCGCAATCGCCCCCAGCGTCAGCCCAACACGGTCGGCATAGACCGCCGACAGCGTCCCGAAAGAGCCGTTGGAAATCCCGACCAGGAACACCGCCACCACCGCCACGGGCGAGTTGCGCCACAAGAGCGGCAGGTTCAGCCGCACCGAGGTCAGCGGCGCCGGGGACTCTGACGTCGACAGCGCCGTCGGCACCAGCGCAAGGCTGTAGACGATGGCCGCCACGGCAAAGAACAGGAACCCACTGGCATCCCCCGTGGCGATGGCCAACTGCCCGGCGGTCGTCGCGCCCAGGTTCACCATCGTGTAGACGCCGAAGATCGTCCCCCGTGACTGCGGCGAGGCCCGGTCGGACAGCCAGCTTTCCACGATCATCGCCGCCCCGGCAAAGCAGAACCCCGAGACCGCCCGCACCGGGATCCAGAACTCGGGCGTGACCAGCAACGCCTGCAGCAGGATCGCGATGGCGGCAAAGGCGCACATGACGCCGAAGGCGCGGATATGGCCCACGGAGCCGACGATGCGGGGCACATAGAAACAGCCCGCGACATAGCCCACGGCCCAACCGGTGCCCAGAAGGCCCAGCTCGGTGGCGCCGAACCCCTCGGCGGCCCCCCGCACCGGCAGGATCAGACCATGCATCCCCCCTGCAAAGAGCAACAGGCCGGAACCAAGCAAAAGCGCACTGACGGGAAGAAGCTGGCGGATCATGGCGGCAGGTTAGTCAATCAAGCTCAGGCTTCAAGATCCAAGGCGGGCGAGATGGGCGCTCATAGCCCGGACGATGCGCCGCGGCCCTTGGTCTTTTCAACCGCGCCCGGCACCGCCTAGGATTTGCCACCGTTCACGACCCAAGGATACCCCATGCGCCGCCTCGCCCTAGCCGCTGCCACCCTGGCTCTTTGGCCGCTTGGCCTGATGGCCCAGATCCTTGAACCGCAACAGGTCGCCCCCGGTGTCTGGGCCATCGAAGGCCCCGCAGCCCAGCGCGACCCGCAGAACCTGGGCAACAACGCCACCTTCGGTCTGATAGAGACCTCCGACGGGGCGGTGCTGGTCGATCCCGGCGGCAGTTGGAAGGGGGCAAGCGCGTTGCATGACGTGGTGCGCGGTTTGACGGATCAGCCCGTGACACATGTCATCAACACCGGCGGACAGGACCACCGCTGGCTCGGCAATGGCTACTGGCAATCGCAGGGGGCGCAGGTCATCACCTCTGCCGCCGCCTTTGCCGACCAAAAGGATCGTGCCTCGCTGCAGTTGACCATGCTGGACGCCCTGATCGGCAGCGATGGCCTGGCCGGGACGGAACCGTCGCAACCGGATGTGATTTTTGCTGCCTCGCATGAGTTGACCCTTGGCGGCACCCGGATCGAGATCCGGCATGTCGGCCCCGCCCATACCCCGGGCGACAGCCTTGTCTGGCTGCCCGAAACGCGTACTGTCTTTACCGGAGACGTGGTCTATGTCGGGCGGGTCCTGGGGGTGATGTCCTTTTCCGACAGCGCCCACTGGCTGGACGCCTTCTCCGAAATCGAGGCGCTGGAGCCGGTTCACCTGATTCCCGGGCACGGCCCCGCGACCGATCTGGCAACCGCGCAGCGCGATACCCGGGATTACCTGGCGAACCTGCGGGCAGGCATCCGGGATCATATCGACGCGGGTGGTGACATCCTGGGGACCGTCGATGTCGACCAGTCCGACTTTGCCTATCTCGACCAGTTCGACGCGCTTGCCCGGCGCAATGCACAGACCGTCTTTGAACAGATGGAGTGGGAGTGACGCCTACCCCGCCTCATCCCCCATCGCGGCGCGCCAGTGCCTCCGGCACAGGCTGACGTAGGTCTCGTTGCCGCCGATCTGCACTTGGGCGCCGTCGCGCAGAACCTCACCCTCCGGCCCCTGCCGGATCACCATTGTCGCCTTGCGCCCGCAATGGCAGATCGTGCGCACCTCGCGCATGACATCCGCCAGGGCCAGCAGGGCCGCCGAACCGGGAAAGAGCTCTCCGCGGAAATCCACCCGCAGGCCATAGGCCATGATCGGCACGCCCAGGTCATCCACCACCTGCGCCAATTGCCAGACCTGTTCGCGGGTCAGGAACTGGGCCTCGTCGATGAAGACGCAGGCCACCGGCCCCTTGTCCAGACGGGCCGCAATCCGTGCAAAAAGATCCGTCCCTTGCCCGAAAGTATCCGCCGGACGCGCCAGGCCGATGCGCGATCCGATATGGCCCGCGCCGGCACGATCGTCCACCGCCGCAGTCAGCAGATAGGTGTCCATCCCGCGTTCGTTGTAGTTGTGCGCCGCCTGCAACAGCAATGTCGACTTGCCGGCGTTCATCGTCGAGTAGTGAAAGTGCAGCTTGGCCATGTCGGGCGTCATGCCCCAGCCCCGCGGGCATGGCAAGCGCGGCCCGACGGAGTTTCAACCCTGCGGATAACGTCATTACGTCAGGTCAACCCGTCTTGTTGCCTTGACGCCCGACGCGTTTGCGCATGACATGACAAAACGGGGATAATAATGGAAATGGATATTGGATTGTCCCCGGAGCATTTGCCGGGGCGAAGGAGAGAAATGTCAGTAGTCGGACGGTATCTGAAAAAACACATCGAGGCGCTGGTCAAGGACGTCGGGATCGAGGCAGCCTGCGAGCTGACCGGCAAATCCAAGGCAACCCTCGGCCGCTATTATTCCGACTATCCCGAACATGCCGACAGGTACATGCCGGTGGATGCGGTGGCCGCACTGGAAGAGGCCGCGTCTTACCCCCATGTCACCGCCGCGCTGGCCGAGCTCAAGGGCATCCAGCTACAATTCGACGAAAGCCGTCGCAATGCCAAGTCGTCGGGCGGGGTCAATTCCGACGTGATCGCCCTGTCGCAGCGGTTCGCCATGCTGATGGCCGAATACAACCAGTCGATCGAGGACGGGGTGATCTCGGCCAACGAGGCCAAGCGCCTGCTCAAGGAGACCCTGGCGCTGCAGAAGGTGCTGATCGACATGAAACTGCACCTCGAAGACGAAACCGTCTGAGATCTGCGTCCTGGCCGGTGCGGGACAGCCCGGACCGGCCAAGGCCACGGAGTGCAGTCAGACCAAACGGCCCCACAGGTCGTATTCGCCGGTCTCATCCACCTCGACGGTGACGATCTGGCCCGGTTGCAGATGTGCCGCGCCCTCGTCGATGAACAGGTTGCCGTCGATCTCGGGGGCATCCGCCTTGGTACGGCAGGTGGCAATGCCATCCTCGTCCACCTCGTCGACGATCACCTCTTGCCGGCTTCCCAGTTTCGCGGCGAGTTTCGCTTCGGAGATCGCCTGAGCCTTTTCCATGAAACGCGCCCAACGCTCGGCCTTGACCTCTTCGGGGACGTGATCGGGCAGCGCATTGGCGCGCGCGCCGGCGACATTCTCGTACTGGAAACAGCCCACGCGATCCAGCTGCGCCTCGTCCATCCAGTCCAGCAACGTCTGGAACTCTTCCTCGGTTTCGCCGGGATAGCCGACGATGAATGTCGAGCGCAGGGTGATGTCCGGGCAGATCGCGCGCCAGGCGGCAATTTCGTCCAGCGTTCGGGTGGCGGCGGCGGGCCGCGCCATGCGGCGCAACGTGTCCGGATGCGCGTGCTGGAAGGGAATATCCAGGTAAGGCAGCACCTTTCCCTCGGTCATGAGCGGGATCAGCTCGCGCACATAGGGATACGGGTAGACGTAATGCATCCGCACCCAGGCGCCGAGGCTGCCCAGATCGCGCGCAAGGTCCAGCAACGGGAACTTGGTGTCGCGGTCTTTCCAGTCGGTGCCATAGGCGGATGTGTCCTGGCTGATGACCAGCAGCTCCTGAACCCCCGCCTCGACCAGCTTTTCCGCCTCGCGCAGCACCGCGCGGGCCGGGCGGCTGACCAGCTTGCCACGCATGTCTGGGATCACGCAGAACTTGCAGGCGTGGTTGCAGCCCTCGGAAATCTTGAGATAGCTGAAATGGCGCGGCGTCAGGCTGACGCCGGAAGCGGGCAGCAGATCGACAAAGGGGTCGGGATCGGGTGGCACAGCGGCATGGACGGCATCCAGAACCTGTTCGTACTGGTGCGGGCCGGTGACGGCCAGCACCTTGGGATGCGCGCCGGTGATATATTCTGGCTCTGCCCCCAGGCAACCGGTGACGATCACCCGGCCGTTTTCGGCCAGCGCCTCGCCAATCGCATCCAGGCTTTCGGCCTTGGCACTGTCGAGGAACCCACAGGTGTTGACGATCACCGCATCGGCACCCGAATAATCGGGGGAGATGCCATAGCCCTCGGCCCGCAGCCGCGTCAGGATGCGTTCACTGTCGACCAGCGCCTTGGGGCAGCCAAGGCTGACCATGCCGATGGTCGGCTGGCCGGGGCGGGCGGTTTCGGTCACGCGCGCCCGGGCAAGGTCGGGGCGCAGGTCAGGAGGATTCTGGGTCATGGCGCGTCATAGCGTGGCTTGGCCAACTGGGAAAGGCGGCAGATGATGGATTGGCGACAGCTTGAACAGCAGGAAAGCGCCGACAGGCGGGCAAGGGTCGAGATGCAGACCGATGCAGCCGGACATTACCGATATGTCCTCTCGGGCTGGATCGACGCCGCACCCGAGGACGAAGGCGCCCTCGGTGACGGCGTCTGGTCCGTCGAGGAAATCTCGGGGATCTACGGCTGGAAGACCCCCTGTCGCAACGACGCCGCGCGGGCCTTGCGGCTGCGCGGCGTCAAAGGCTGAGTTGTGAGGGCAACAAGACCCCGTGCCGGTCACCTACGACGGTCGCGGCGCGCGCTCATCGGTTGAAAGGCAACGCCCACATGGGCCTCGCAATAGGGTTTGCCTTGCTGGACGGGCAGACCACAGAACCAGAAATCCTCGGTCGCCGGGTCGCCGACCGGCCATTTGCAGGTCCGTTCAGTCAGCTCCATCAGGGTCAGTTTTTTGGCCTTCTTTTCGATCTCGCTCACCTTTGCCAGGGCTTCGGGGCTGATTTCGTTGGTCGAGGGCTGCGGCGGCAGCGGCTGACCGGCCGGGATGATCTGCTTGCGCGCCGGGCTGATCGCCGGGGTCGTGGCGACGGGCTGCGGCTTGGCCTCGGGGGCCGGTTCGGGCTTGTTCGCGGGGGCCGGCTTGGGCTGCGGCTTGGCCTTGGCGGCTGCAGGCTGCGCCTTGGGTTCCGGCTTGGCCTCTGCGGCGGCAGCGGGGGCGGCGCCCGCACGGTTCGACAGGCCCAGCCGGTGAACCTTGCCGATTACCGCGTTGCGCGTCACCCCGCCCAGTTCCTTGGCAATCTGGCTGGCCGACTGGCCCTCCGACCACATCTTTTTGAGCAGTTCAACGCGTTCATCGGTCCACGACATCGGGTTCCCCCAGCGAAAAAAGCGGCCACACGCAAGGGGCCGCCGAGAGATTGAGTGACGCACCTATACTAATCATAACGGCCCGAGTTACAAGGCGCCGAGCAGAATTGGAGGCACCATGAGCGACACACAGACATTCGCCCCCGGCGACCGCCGTTTCGGCCGGGTGAACTGGCTTGGTTTCTGGACCCTGTGCAAGCGAGAGATCCTGCGATTCACCAATGTCTGGACCCAGACACTGCTTGCGCCGCTGGTCACGGCGGGGCTGTTCCTGATGATCTTCACCATCGCCATCGGCCCCCAGCGCGGTGATGTCATGGGCGTGGCCTTTACCACCTTCATCGCGCCCGGCATCCTGATGATGACCGTGATCCAGAACGCCTTTGCCAATACCTCCAGCTCGCTGATGGTGTCCAAGGTGCAGGGCAATATCGTCGACACGCTGATGCCGCCCCTTTCGGCAGGCGAAGTGGTGCTGGGCTATGTCATCGGCGGCACGGCGCGGGGGCTGTTCGTGGCGGTGGCCCTGCTGGCGATGTTCTGGGCCGTGCTGGGCATCGTGCCGCAGGCGCCGCTGGTGACGCTGGCCTTTGTCACGCTGGGCGCGGCCTTTCTGTCGGCGCTGGGGCTGATTGCCGGGATCTTCTCGCAGAAGTTCGACCAGATGGCGGCGATCACCAATTTCATCATCACGCCGCTGGCCTTCCTCTCGGGCACGTTCTACTCGGTCGAGGCGCTGCCCAAGGGGCTGTACCAGGTCACGCATCTGAACCCGGTCTTCTACCTGATCGACGGCGCTCGTTGGGGCGTGATTGGCGTGTCGGACACGGCCCCCGCGCTGGGCTTTGTCATCGCCCTGGCCGCGACTCTGTTCGCCTGTCTGGCCGCATGGGTGCTGTTCCGCCGGGGGACGCGTCTGAAGTCCTGAGGAATTGCGGACTTGCCAACTCTCCTGTCACGTCAGACACTTTCGGGGTGATTATTGACACGTGACGCGGGCCGGGGGCCGTTTCGGCCTCCGGAGCGTGAGGAGGCTGACGTATTGACCCGGAAATCCCTTTACCTTGCCCTGCCCCTTTTGATTGGCCTTGGCGCGCCGCTGGCCGCCCAATCGGTCGAACTCAAGGGCTTTCGCCTGCCCCCGGAACCCGATGAACGCGCCCGCGACATGAGCGACTGCCTGGCCGGCATCGCGGAAAAATGCGGCCCGCGCGTACAGTTGACCCGGCGCAGCATCGACCCCGGCAGCGTGCCGGGTACCAAGCCCGCCGCCACCAACGGGCTGAAGCCCCGCCTGTTGATCAAGGACCGGACAGAGGATCAGCCCGGTGCCGCCAAGCCCGGCCCGCTGGTCAGCGTCGATGTGGAAATCTTCTTTGACTACAACAGCGCGACCCCGGCGACGACGTCGCTTCCCGACATCCAGACGCTGGCCACGGCGATCACCGATGAGCGATTCGCCACCAAGCGCTTTGTCATCTTGGGCCATACCGATGCGCGCGGCTCTGACAGCTACAATCTCGACCTGTCCGAGCGCCGCGCCGAAAGTGTCCGGCAGCGGCTGCAAAGCCTTTCGGGCCTCTCCGCTGATCGCTTTATCTCTGCTGGTCGGGGAGAGACCGACCTGAAGGATCCGGCGCGCCCAGAGAGCGAAGTGAATCGCCGGGTGCAGATCATCCTGCTGGACAGCTGAGGACATTCCATGTCGCGTTTTTCCCTGACCGTGCTGGCCGCCACGCTGGCCTTGTTCCTGCCCGCACTTTCCGCGCAGGCCGCGGCCTACGGCCTGCGCTCCGACCTCAGTTGCGAGGCCCGTGTCGAGGTCACCAACCGCCTGGCCGGGGAAACCCGCGTCAGCCTTTCGGGCAACAGCCTGGACGTGGGCGGGCGCCTGTCCATTGACTGGGCGCGCCCCGGCTTTCCGGAACGTGAACCGATCTTCCTGATGGTCTCGTTTGACCGTCCGGTGCGGCTGTCGGGCGACGGCATGTATGCCCTTCTGCCGGGCGCCAAGGCACCATTCGATATTTCATGGAACCGTGATCGAACCCGCGCGATCATTCCCTATTACGGGCGCGGTATGGCTAAATCTGGTCGCATCGCGGTCGAACCGCTGCAATCCGGGCCGCTTCAGGTGGACTGGGCGGTGCTGGGTCACAGCGGTTGTGACGAACATGTCGAAACGCCCGGCCAGGGAAACGCCACCGTCACGATCGCAACCGCGGGCCGGCCCGTGATCGTTGTCCGCGACAGGGTCACAGGGGAGGCCCCGTCCAGCACACTGGTCAACCACGACGGGACCCGTCACCTGCAAGTGTTCGACGGCCGCTTTCGCCTGACCGATGCCGCCACGGGCGCCGAGATCATGGAAAAGGTCGGCGCGCCGCATTTCTCGCCCGCCGGGCGCTATATCGTTCTGCGTGGCGGGGACGAGGCCGGGATCTATGACGCGGTGGATGGCAAACGTGTGGTCGATGCCCAGGACGGCTTCCAGGTGAACTCCGACTGGAGCGCGCTGATCTGGTCGCATGACGACAGCTTTGCCCTTCAGATTCTATCGGGTTATGGCTTTTCGCAATTCCACAACTTTGCAGCGGGTCGCACGGTTCAGGCCACGACCAATGGCTGCCGTATCTGCGGCGGGAACAAGAACCGCTACCTGCTGGAGCTGGAAAACAACGCCTTTGTCGCGGAAGGCTACAACGAAATGGCCGTTTTTCGGCTGAGCGACGGCGATGAGACCTACCGGTTCCGGCCCGAACTTGGTGACGGTGCCCGGGTTCAACCTTCGCATCGCAACGCCGCCCTGCAAGAGATCGGTCGGCAACAAGCCGTTGTGGAACCGGCTATCGGGATTGGTCTGCGCTATTCCACGGAGGTGGCCATTGCGCAGGCCTTTCCGACGCATTTCTCGCAGTCCTACCAGTCGAAAGAAAACCAGATCATCTCAGAGGCACTGGCGCCCTACCTTGTCACGCCGCGAAAGCTTGAAGCGGTGGCCGGGGGTGGTGTTGCTCCAGGAAGCCTGTCCAGCAGCGCGTTGGCGTGGCGGTCTTTCGGGGCAGACGCGCCAGGGGCCGCTGACCGTATGTTCAAGCGGCTTCGGGAGTTTGGCCTGCCTGTGGTGGCAGGTGAAGTCGTCGAACGGATTGACGTCGAGGAGCGGCTGCCCAAGTTCGATTACGAGAAAGAATACCCCAGCTCTGCGGATCGGTTTGCAGCCCTGGACCAGCACGACTTGGTCGTGGCCGAGGCTTACCGTGAAATTTGGTCCGAGATCGCCATGGCAACGGGCGTTGATGCCAGCCGTTTCGGTCGCCGGATGGGCCTGACGACCTGCAGTGCTGGCGGGGACGCTCTGTTGGGAGAGTTTCACACCCTTTGGCGCTGGTCCTCCGGAGGCGCCGAACATCGTCTGACCACGTTCCAATGCCATGAAGGGTCGGCAATGTTCGCCCGTCCGACAACCTACCTCTTTTCGTCCAACATTGGCGGCGGCGTTTCCCAATTTGAACGACCCTGGGGGATCGTGGCCGGACTAGACCTGCGCAATGACGGTACGAACACGGCGACCATCTGTCCTTATGCGATTGACGCCTGTTCGTTCCGGCTAAAGGTGTTTGGAGATCTGGCGATTCTGCACTCGCAAGAGGCGCTCGGCTATGCAGTGGTCGACCTGCGGACCGGCAAGGTGATCGCCAAGCAGTTCGACCTGCCGCGCGGCGATCTCTTTGACAACGTGATGATCACCGAAGACGGGCGGCACCTGGTCACGGTCCAGGAGGATGGCAGCTTTTTCGTCAACCGCCTGTCGGACTCGGAAACTGTTCTGTCCGGTCTCTACGCGGATGACGAGGTCGTCGTCTGGACAGAAAACGGCCATTTCGATGCGACCTCCGAAGGTGCTTACTTCGTGGCCTACACCTTTCCCGGCCATCTCGGTGAGTATACCGCCCAGCAATTCGAAGGCTTTCTAAAGGTCCCCGGGCTCGCCCAACAAGTTCTGGCCGGCCTGCCAGCGCCTGACCCGGTCCGGATCACTCCCCCGCCGGTTCTGCAAGCCTCGGTCACTGTCAGCGGAACCAAGGCGCGGCTTGATGCGCAGGCTCAGGCTTCGGTGCCGATCAAGACATTGAGCTTGTTTCAAGACGGCCTGCGGACACATGTCTTGCAGGGGGACGGTCAAGACCACCATTGGCAAGACGACTTTGAGCTGTTTCCCGGCACGCGCTGGGTCACTCTGGTTGCGACCGATGAAAACGATGTGGCCAGCGTGCCATTCAGCGTCGAAATCACTATGCCCGAGGCTCAGCGGCAACTGCATATTCTGTCAATTGGCGTCAACGACTATGGGGATCCGGCATTGGATCTAACGGCAGCGGTTCCGGATGCGCGTCTGGTTGCATCCGCGCTGGCCGGGCGGGCCGGATCAACAGTCGGGATAGCTTCCGAAACCGTCCTGTTGGACGGAGAGGCGACTGCAGACCGGATCCTGTCCGAACTGTCATCGATTATCGCGAAGGCTCGGCCCGGCGACACTCTGGCTCTCTATTTTGCCGGGCATGGGTTGGACCTGGATGGCGGGTATTACCTCGGCGCATCGGGAACCAGCTTCGATGACATCGCTGGCACCGCTCTATCCTTCTCTTCCGTTTCCGCACTTCTGGAGGGGACGGACATTCGGATCGCTTTGTTCATAGACGCCTGTCATAGCGGACGTGCGGGTGAGGGCCTCTTTTCGACCAACGATCAGGTCGTTGGCGGAGCGCTGGGTCAGATACCGTCCGGCCTGGTGGTGTTCGCCGCGGCGAAAGGACGTGAATTTTCGTTGGAAGATCCGGAAACGGAACAAGGATTCTTTGCTCAGGCCCTGGCGGAGGTGATCCAGGATGGTGCCTTCGATCGGAATGAAAACGGTTTGACTGAACTCAGCGAACTGTTCGAAGGAACGAAGAGGCTTGTGTCTTCACGTGTCCGCGACGCGCAAGAGGGCGTTCCGCCAATAGACCGTCTTAGCCAAACCCCCTGGATGGCCCGCAACTTGATGGTCGGAGATTTCGTGCTTTTCTAGAGTGCGGGACAGTGCGCCTTTTCCCGAAGATCGGGGCAACGGTAAAGCCGCTGGATGCTGGATGGTTGAGCGCTTGGTGGTGGAATTGTCGCGATTGGACATACGAAAGCCCGCCTTATGGGCGGGCTTTTTGGTATTTTGGTTGCGGGGGTAGGATTTGAACCTA
>NZ_JARAMO010000069.1:0-32869 GCF_028807275.1 Mameliella sp. AT18 | reverse complement strand
GCCAGCGTGCCTTCCTCCATCGTGGGGGAGAGGGCGGGCATGAGGATTTCAGTTGGCATGTCAAACGCTCCTTCAGAACCCGCCCAACGCCAGAACGACGACGAGCCCGATCGCGATCGCGACGACCAAAATGACGATCTGCGAGATCAACACATTACCCATCGTCAGGTTGGACCCATCGAGCGGTTCTACGTACTTTGCCACCCAATAGGCCTGCAGGACGAAGACGGCGATGGACAGGATGCCGATCAGCACCGACAGAAGAGTCATTGCCCCCGCTGCGCCAAGGGCAAAGCCCAGGGCAAAAGACAGCACAAAGAAGCCAAGGAAAACAAGGATGTATACCTTGAAGAGCCCGCCATAGGGGACCCGCTTCTTGAACAGCCAGCGCAGGACCAGCATGACAAGGGCGGCATAGATCAGCTGGCCGATGACGCCACCGATGATGTTGGAGACAAGTGCTCCGGCAATACTTCCGTTCATGATGGATCCTCGGGTCAGGCGTCTGCGTAGATGTCGGTCCAGAGCTCGTCGAGCGCCGGTTCCGGGCTTTCACGGGCGAACTCGGCGGAGGCGTTGACCACCGCCTTGATCTCCTTGTCGATGGCCTTGAGGTCTTCTTCGGAGGCATGGCCTCCCTGCACCAGCATGTCGCGGACGTGGTCGATGGGATCGCGCTCCTCGCGCATCTTCGACACTTCCTCGCGGGTGCGGTACTTGGCCGGGTCCGACATGGAATGGCCGCGATAGCGGTAGGTCTTGATTTCCAAGATGTAGGGGCCCTTGCCTGCGCGGCAGTGTTTCACCGCCTTTTCGCCCGCCGCCTTCACTGCCAGTACATCCATGCCGTCGACCATCTCTCCGGGGATGCCGAAGGCGTTGCCGCGGTGATAGATGTCCGGGGTCGAGGTCGACCGCTTCATCGCCGTGCCCATCGCGTACTGGTTGTTCTCGATCACGAAGACCACGGGCAGGTCCCAAAGGGCGGCCATGTTGAAGGTCTCGTAGACCTGGCCCTGGTTGGCGGCGCCATCCCCGAAATAGGTGAAGGTCACGCGGCCGTTGCCCTTGTACTTGTCGGCAAAGGCAAGGCCCGCGCCCAGTGGCACCTGCGCGCCGACGATGCCGTGCCCGCCGTAGAATTGCTTTTCGCGGCTGAACATGTGCATCGAGCCGCCCTTGCCCTTGGAATAGCCGCCCTCACGGCCGGTCAGTTCCGCCATGACACCATTCGGGTCCATCCCGCAGGCCAGCATGTGCCCGTGATCGCGGTACGAGGTGATGCGCTTGTCGCCATCCTCTGCGGCGGCCTCAAGGCCCACGACGACGGCCTCCTGCCCGATGTAGAGGTGACAGAAGCCACCGATCAGGCCCATGCCGTAGAGTTGGCCGGCCTTTTCCTCGAACCGGCGGATCAACAGCATGTCGCGGTAATACTGCGTCAGCTCCTCGGGCGAGACATTGGGTTTCGCCGTTGTCTTTCGGGCTGCCATGACACTCCTCCCCAGGACTCGTTCAGTACTGAACTACTTCGGGCGAGGATAGGCGGGGTGCGCGACCGCGTAAAGCCTATACGCGTCCGGTCACGGGAGCGGGCAGAGCGGCGACAAGGGCAAGCGCGTGTCAGTGCACCACGATCTCGTCGCTGCGGATCAGGCCCAGCACGTCACGGGCCTGCTGGTCCAGCAGGTCGAGGTCCAGGAAATCGTCGGACAGGCGGCGTGTGAGGTTTTCCATCCGCGCGACCTCTGCGTGCAGCTCGTCCAGTTCGCGGGCCAGCTTGTCGCCTTCGACGGCGATTTCCGCGCGACGGAACAGGCCGGAATCCCCCTGCACGGCGGCAAAGGTGAAATAGGCCGAAAGGCTCAGCGTCACGGAGAAAAAGACCAAGGCCCCCAGCGAAGGGCGCGATCGACGGGATGTCATGTGTCTGCCTCAAACACGCGCCTCTTTGGGGGCGCATGGTGGGAGAGTGGCACAACCGCGCGGGAAAGGGAATCCCGCGCGGCACCTGATTCGCGGCGCGCTGCAAAAAGTCCTTGCAGCGTTGCATTCATGCACTCAGCGCCGTGGCGACTCGGTTTTCGGGGCGGGCGGGCGCGGGGGCGGGGCGCCACCCGGAACCGCCTCTGCGAATTCGTCGGGGTCGCCGCTGCGCAGGAACTGGGCGGCGCGCAGGAAGTCCAGCGGACCGAAGGGTGTCATGCGGCCCCCTGTGGATTGTCCCGGTGCATCGACGACAGCGTCTGCAGCAAGCCGCTGTAGTAGGTCATCTCGTCTTTCAGCATCAGCTTGCGCGATTTCAGCGCGCGCAGGCGGCTCATGCTGGGCAGGGGGCGGCGCTGTTCGGCCTCGATGTCCTGTTCCAGCGCGGCGTGGCGGCTGCGAAGCGCCTGAACGCGGGCCTCCAGCGATGGGGTGCCGGTCTTTGCTGTCTTCATCTTCGGGTCCTCCTCTGGCGTTACGGGATCGAGATGGGGGGCAACGGAATGCGGTAAAACCCAATGCAATGATGATTTTTCATTGGTTATTCCTATATCTCAGGAAACAGGAGGCCCGTCGTGCCCGAGACCCCAAGCCTGCGCCAGTTGCGCTACTTTCTCCTGCTGGCCGAGACCGGACAATATGGCCGCGCCGCCGCGCGCGCGGGTATCAGCCAGCCTTCGCTCAGCCTGCAGATTGCGGAACTGGAAAAGCGGCTGGGCCTGCACCTGGTGGAACGCAGACGCCGCGGTGTCGTCCTGACCCCCGAGGGCCGCGAGGTGCGCGCCCGCGCCGCCCGCATCGCCGAAGAGGTCGAGGCGCTGGTGGAAACCGCGCAGATGCTGGGAACGGGGAAGGCGGCGCAGCTGCGGCTGGGTTCGACCCCCACCATCGGCCCCTACCTGCTGCCCGGACTGGTCCGCCGCCTGCACGCCGCCGACCCGGACGCCAAGCTGATCCTGCGTGATGGCGCGCCGCGCGACCTGATAGAGGACCTGGTTGCCGGGGTGCATGACGCCATCCTGACGCAACTGCCGGTTCAGGCCCGGGACGTGACCGTGATCCGGCTGTTCCGCGAACCCCTGGTGGTGGCAATGGCCCATGATCACCCGCTGGCCGAGGCAGAGGAGGTGCGCGATACCGACCTGGCGGGACAGGACGTCCTGTCCCTGTCCAGCGCCTTTGCCCTGCATGACCAGATTGCCACGCTCTGCCGCGACCTGGGCGCGCATCTCAGCGCCGACTACGAGGGCACCAGCCTCGATGCCTTGCGCCAGATGGTGGCGATGAACATGGGGCTTAGCTTTCTGCCCGCGCTCTACGTACGCTCGGAAATCAGCGCGCCGCGTGGCGACGTGGCGGTGCGCCCCTTCCGCAAGGGGCGATTCACCCGGTCCGTCGGTCTGGTCTGGCGGCAAAGCTCGGGGCGGGCGGCCAGTCTCGAACGGCTGGCCGATGTGCTGCGCGAGGTCATTCGCGTCGATCACGCAGGTGTTGTCATTCCCGAGGGCTGAGAGCTCTCGACCTTGCGCGCGGTTTCCCCGATTGTGCGGCCATGACTCGTGTGTTTTTCGTCCTGACGATCTGTCTGTCTGTCGCCGCCTGCGGCCCGCGCGGCATGGTGTCCCTTGTCCAGGGCGTGACGCCCGAAGCTTATGACGCGACGGTGCAGCGGGTGTTCATCGCCAGCAATCGTCACCTCGAACAGGGGTCCCCCGAAGAGGCGCTGCACCAGGCCTTTGGCGATAGCCGCGACCCGGTGGTGAGTTATGGCCGTATCGACATTTCGATCCCGCCCAGCCACCAGCCGGGCCAGATCGAATGGCCGGGCAACGACCGCCCGGACCCGGCACAGCATTTCGTGGCGCTGTCGGGCGAGCGCTACGCCAGCCAACTGGCTTTTCTGCGCAACCTGCCGCGCCCGGGTGGGCGCCCCGACGTGGTGCTGTTCGTACACGGGTTCAACGTGAACAACGCCGAGGCGGTCTACCGACTGGCCCAGATCGCGCATGACTACAAGACAGAAGACCCGGTCATCAGCTTTTCCTGGCCTTCGGCCGGTGATCCGCGCGGCTATGTCTATGACCGCGACAGCGTGATCTTCGCACGCGACGATCTCGAATCCCTGCTGCTGGGGTTGGCGCGCGACAAGCGGCGGGTTCTCATCATCGCCCATTCGATGGGCAGCCAGCTGGTGATGGAGACGCTGCGGCAGATTTCGATCTCCGGCAAGGGCAGGGCGCTGACCAGCATCATGGGCGTGGCCCTGATCAGCCCCGATATCGACGAGGATGTCTTTCTCCGGCAAGCGCGCCGGATCGAACCCTTCCCTGAACCTTTCATGATCGTCGTGTCGCGCCGGGACCGGGCCCTGGGCCTGGCGGCCCTCCTGACCGGCACGCCGTCGCGGCTTGGCTCGATCGACGATCCGTCAAGGCTGGCGCAACTGCCGATCGAGATCATCGACCTCAGCACCATTCCCGGCGGTGACAGAGCGGGGCATTCCACAGCCTTTACCGCGCCCGAGGCGATCCGCCTGCTGCGCGACCTGTCCACGCCATAGGGGCGGCGTTGCATCGCTGCACTGCTATTGGCGGTCTGATGCAACAAAGGGCTGGAAACGAATCGCGCGCCAGTTAAATTTTCGTCGCATGACGAAAGGGTTATTCATCATCCTTCTGGCCGGCCTTGTCGCCGCCTGCGCCCCCCGGGGCCAGATCGACCACGTGCCGCGCGCCGTGGCCGGGGCTGCCGACCTGCGGCGCGTCTTTGTCGCCACCAACCGCAACCTCGCCCCCGAGGGCGACCTGGAACTGGTCCGTCAGGCCTTTGGTGCGGCCCGGTCGCAGGAACTGCGTTATGGTTGGGCAGACATCTCGATCCCGCCCACCCACGAGGAGGGAGAAATCGAATGGCCCGGCCGGGCCAGTCCCGATCCCGCCCGCCATTTCGTCACCCGCGACGGCGCGCCCTATGCGGGCAAGCGCCAGTTCCTCGACGGTCTGACCTCCGCGTCGCAGCCGGGGCGCAAAGACGTCGTGCTGTTCGTGCACGGGTTCAACGTCCGCAATGCCGAGGCGGTCTACCGGGTTGCGCAGGTGGCGCATGACTTCGACGCCAAGATCCCGATCGTGCTCTATTCCTGGGCCTCTGCGGGGCGGGTGCGCGGCTATGTCTATGACCGTGACAGCGTGATGTTCTCGCGCGACGGGCTGGCGCAGGTGCTGCGCGACCTCGCCAGCGAAGGCTGGCGCGTGACGCTGGTGGCGCATTCGATGGGCGCGCAACTGACGATGGAGGCGCTGCGCCAGGCGTCGATTGCAGGGGACGAGGCATCTCTCAAGGCGCTGCGCGGCGTGGCGCTGATCAGCCCGGACATCGACGAGGATGTCTTTGTGCAGCAGGCGTTGAAAATCAAGCCCTTCCCGGAACCCTTCCTCGTGCTTGTCTCAAAGATGGATTCGGCGCTCAGCGTCTCTGCCTGGCTAACGGGCAAACCCTGGCGGCTGGGATCGATCCAGGACAAGACGCGGCTGGCGGGCCTGCCGATCCGGATCGTCGATCTCAGCGATTTTCGCGGCGGCGACCGGCGCAAGCATATCACCGCCCTGACGGCGCCCGAGGCGATCAAGGTGCTTTACCGGATGGAACGGGAACTCGCCCGGCAGCGATAGACCGCCGGGCGCAAGGGGCGCTCAGGCCTCCAGCGCGGCGACGCCGGGCAGGGTCTTGCCTTCCATCCATTCCAGGAAGGCGCCCCCGGCGGTCGAGATATAACTGAACCCGGAGGCCGCACCGGCCTTGTTCAGCGCCGCGACCGTATCGCCACCACCCGCGACCGAGACCAGCTTGCCCAGTTCGCTGCGTTCCGCCGCGTGTTTCGCGGCGGCATTGGTGGCCGCGTCGAAGGGTGCGATCTCGAAGGCGCCCAGCGGGCCGTTCCAGATCAGCGTTTCGGCCTCGTCGATGGCCGCGATCACGGCGGCCACGGAGTCCGGCCCGGCATCCAGGATCATCGCGTCCGAGGGGCAGGCATCCGCAGGAACGGTCTCGTTTTCGGCGCCTTCCTTGAACTCGCGCGCCACAACCACGTCGGTCGGCAGGATGATCCGGCAACCCGCCGTCTCGGCCTTGGCCATGATCTCTTTCGCGGTGCCGGTCATCTCGTGTTCGGCCAGCGACTTGCCCACGTCGATGCCCTTGGCGGCAAGGAAAGTATTGGCCATGCCGCCGCCGATCACCAGCATGTCGACTTTTTCGACGAGGTTGCCCAGGAGGTCCAGCTTGGTCGAAACCTTGGCCCCGCCGACCACGGCAAGCACGGGCCGTGCAGGCGTGCCAAGCGCGCCTTCCAGGGCTTCAAGCTCGGCCTGCATCAGGCGACCGGCGCAGGCGGGCAGGGCATGGGCAAGGCCCGTGGTCGAGGCATGGGCCCGGTGCGCCGCCGAAAAGGCGTCGGAGCAATAGACATCCCCCAGCGCGGCCATCCCGGCCACCAGTTCGGGGTCGTTCTTTTCCTCGCCCGCGTGGAAACGGGTGTTCTCCAGCAAGGCGACCTGGTTCTCGCCCAGGCCGTCGATCACCGCAGCCGCTGCCGGGCCGATGCAGTCGCTGGCAAAGACGACCTCGACGCCCAGCACCGCTTCCATCGTCGGGATCAGCGGTTGCAGGCTCATGTCGGCGCGACGTTCGCCCTTGGGGCGGCCGAAATGCGCCAGAAGCACCGGCTTGCCGCCCTTGTCCAGGATGGTCTGCACCGTCGCCGCGATCCGCTCGATCCGCGTGGCATCGGTCACTTCCCCGTCTTCCATCGGCACGTTGATGTCGACCCGGGTCAACACGCGCTTGCCCTCAAGGTCCATGTCGTCAAGGGTGTTCCAGCCCATCTCTCACTCTCCGGTCGCAATTCCCCGGCCCACTAGACCCGATGTGCCGTGCAGGTCAACGCCGTCTTGGCTTTGCCCGCGTCACAGGCTACCTCTCGTCGCAAATGAGAAACGGAGAAAGACCAATGGCCGATATCAAGGACCCGGAAAACACCATCCTGATGGAACTCAAGGGCGGCACCGTCACCATCGAGCTGCTGCCCGACGTGGCCCCCGACCATGCCGCGCGCATGAAAGAGCTGGCGCGCGCGGGTGCCTATGACAACGTCTGCTTTCACCGCGTGATCGAGGGCTTCATGGCCCAGACCGGCGACGTGGCGCATGGCAACATGGAAAAGGACTTCAACCTGCGCCGCGCGGGCACCGGCGGCTCCGACCTGCCGGACCTCAAGGCAGAGTTCTCCAAGCTGCCGCATGACCGGGGCACCCTGGGCGCCGCGCGCTCGCAGAACCCCAACAGCGCCAACTCTCAGTTCTTCATCAACTTCAAGGACAACCATTTCCTCAACGGTCAGTACACGGTCTATGGCCGCGTGATCGAGGGCATGGACCATGTCGACGCGATCACCCGGGGCGAGCCGCCCGCGAATCCCGACCGCATGATCTCGGTGAAGGTGGCCGCAGATGTCACCGGTTAAAGGCGGTATTCTAGCGGTCGCCGTGCTGCTGGTCGGCCTGGGGGGCTATTCGGTGCTGCGCGGTGGTGCAGGGGCGGTGGATGCCGCCCCCGATCCTGCCGCGCCTGCCGAGGATGGCGTGGCCGCCGCGCCTGCGCCCGTGGCCGAGCCTGTCCTTGAACCGCTGCCCGAAGGCGCGGATATGGGGCTGCAGATCCAGCTTGCGGGCGAGGCGGACGGCACCATCACCATCGACCTCTTCGAGGACGTGGCCCCGGGCCACACCGCCCAGATCGTCGCGCTGGCCAAGGCCGGTGCCTATGACGGGGTGGTCTTTCACCGGGTGATCGATGGCTTCATGGCCCAGACCGGCGACGTTCAGTTCGGCCGCACGGGGGGTGAGGATTTCGACATGCGCCGCGCCGGCATGGGCGGCTCGACCCTGCCGGACCTCGAGGCGGAGTTCTCGGAGCTGTCCTTCGAACGCGGTGTCGTCGGCATGGCGCGGTCGCAAAGCCCGGACAGCGCCAATTCGCAGTTCTTCATCATGTTCGCCCCCGGTCCCTTCCTTGACGGTCAGTACACGATCGTCGGCAAGGTGACGGAGGGCATGGACGTGGTCGACGCCATCAAGCGCGGTGACCAGCGCGCCAACGGTGCCGTGACCGGAGAGCCGGATCGCATGGTCAAGGTCACTGTCACCCAGGAGTGACCCGTGCCCACGCGCTGTCAAAAGCGCGTGGGACAGGCTGGGCAGACGCAGATTTTCGCGGCATCCTTCGGGCCACGCCCGGAGGAGAGCCAATGCGCCTTTTGCCCAGACTTGCTTTTCTGACGATCTTTGCCGCCGTGTCGGCTGCCGCCGATCCCGCCTTCTGGAAACACGAATGGCCGGACACGGATTTCGAAAAGACCACCATCACCAACTGGGTCGAGATCATGTCGGGCGGCCCGCCCAAGGACGGCATCCCGGCGCTGACCGATCCGCAGTTCATCCCGGTCGACCAGGAAAGCCGCATCCCCGATGCCGAGCCGGTCATTACCGTCGTGATCGAGGGCGAGCGCCCGCGCGCCTACCCGATCCGCTATCTCACCTGGCATGAAATCGTGAACGACGTCATCGGAGAGGTCCCGGTGGCGGTCACCTTCTGCCCCTTGTGCAACTCTGCCCTGACCTTCGACCGGCGCGTCGGGGACAGGGTGCTGACATTCGGCGTGTCCGGCAAGCTGCGCAACTCGGACATGGTCATGTATGACCGCGAAACCCAGAGCTGGTGGCAGCAGGCCATCGGCACCGGCATCGTGGGTGAGCTGACCGGGGTCGAACTGGTCACGCTGCCCAGTTGGATGGAAAGCCTTGCCCAGTTCCGGGAACGTCACGCGGACGGCGTGGTCATGGCCGAACCGGCCTGGAACCGGCCCTACGGTCAGAACCCCTACCGCAACTACGACTCGTCGAAACGGCCCTTTCTCTATTCCGGAGAGATGCCGCCGCACGGCATCCCGCCGCTGATGCGGGTGGTGCGCGTGGGCGACCGGGCCTGGCCGATGGATCGCCTTGCCGAGGCCGGCGAGCTGCGCGAGGCGGGCGTGGTCATCACCTGGCGCGCCGGTCAGGCCTCGGCGCTGGATGCGGGCCGGATCGCGGCGGGGCGCGACGTGGGCTCGGTCCGGGTGCGGGATGAGGGCGGCGCCGACTTGCCGCATGACGTGATGTTCGCCTTTGCCTTTCACGCCTTCTGGCCAGAGGGAGAGTGGATGCTGGGCGAGTGAACGCGGCGCCCGTAGGATGGGTTGTGTCAACCCATCCTCGCAATGGGACGGTCATGCCGCCAACCTCAGCGGCAGGCGCCGCGCCAGCGGGGCCAGCGCCCCCATGTGCAGCCATGTTCCGCCAAGGCGATGTGCCCGCGCACCTGTGCCTAGCTTGAAATGGGTCACGCCGGGCGCGTCCTGCGTGTTCAGGATGCCCAGGTCCAAGCAATCGTGCCCGCGTGCCGAAAGCGTCTGCATGGCGCGCCAGAGCAGCAGGTTCATCGCGTGGCATCGCCGTCCCTCCGGCGTGGTTACACCGATTTGCCAGGTGGCCATGCGCCCGTGCCGCAGCATCAGCGCGCCCGCGACGGGCCTGCCCTTGTCCAGTGCCTCGAACACCCGCGCCGCGCCGGGGTTGGCCTGGGCAAAGGCGGCGCTGAACGCCGGGGGAAAGCCCTTATAACTTCTGGCGCGGGCCTGCACACCCTCGGCGGTCAGGATCCAGTGATCCGGGGTTAGGTCCGTCTCGCGCAGCGTCAGCCCGCACCGTTCCGCCCGGTTCAGCCGGTTGCGCCATTTCTGCGCCAGTGCCGCCCGCATACCGGCCTCGGTTCCCAGTGGCAGCAGGGCCAGCGTGGTCGGCGTCACCATCGGCCAGAACCCGGCACCGCGCAGCGCCCCGGCGCTCAGCCCGTCGGCATTCAGCACCAGTGGCCGCCTGTCCTGCCAGCGCGCCCAATCCTGCAGCCAGCTGACCAGGTCGTCCGGATGTGCCGCGACCGGCCCGCGCGACACCAGGTCCAGCCGTCCCAGCGGGCCGAACCGGCGCGACTGCACTTGCCAGACCAGTCCGCCGTCGTTCCGACAGCGGCGCAGGGGCTGGCCGAGCAGATCGCAGCTGCGGGCGAATTCCTTGGACTGGGGCAGGGGCAAGAGCAGGGACATGAGCGCCATTAACCGCATGGAAAGTTTCCATGCTGTTAACTGCGCTCATGATGTCCAAACACCTGCGGCAAGATCCGCCCCGCGCCACTTCCCGTGACATGGCCCGTCCCCGCCCGACCGTGGCGGCCGCGCTCTTGCTGGCGGGGGCTTTGTCACTGCCCTTTGCGGCCCTGGCCGTGGTCCAGGCGGTTTTCTGACCATCAGGGCAGCGGCGGGTCCATGTAGATGTCGGCGATCGGCACATCGGGCGGCAGGATGCCCATGCAGCCCAGCTCGATATCCACGTCGCAATCGTAGCATTCGACCTGCGATACCAGGGTAACCCGTGCATTGTAGCAGCTGAACCGTAGGCGGGGCATCTGCCCACCGCCGTAGCCATCGGGATAGAGCCAGCTCTGGAATTCCTCCCATTGGCCCGCGTTGATCTCACAATCATAGGGGCGCCCGGTGCGCGCATCGACAAAGGCCCCGGTCGAGCGCATGACCTCGCCGTTCCGCGTCAAGGTCATCGCGCCGGACCCCGGTTGCAGGTCCAGGTGCACGGGCGCCTGGCTGCGGCTGTTGCGGCAGATCGCGTCAAAGAACTGTTCCTGCGCATAGGGATAGCGCCCATAGTTCAGCACGTTGGGTTCCACGTCGACGCCCCAGCGCACCGCCTGTTCCACGGTGTCCAGCACCAGCGGATCATCTGCGGGATGCGCCAGCATCTCGGCGAACAAGCCCTCTGACATGAATAGTCCGCCGCCGGCGATCATGGCGGCAATGCGCGCGCTGGCCTGCATCCCCACCTCCCAGATCTGGCGTGCCGTCTCGGGGGAATAGCTGTCCTGGGTCAGGTCTATGGCGGGTGCGTGCAGGCTCAGCCGGCCCTTGGGGTGCAGGATGAAATTCGAACGGCCCTCGTAGGCGGGGTTGCCGGAAAACCGGACGAAACGCCCGGCCAGAAAGACCAGCGCGCAGGCGCCGTTGCAGGTATCGTCGCGGGCGATGGCCGTCTGGATGCCGGCGGGACCGCCGCTGCGGTCGCTGCTTTGATCCTGGATGTAGCCGACGATGCGCAGGGCCTCGACCAGCGAGCCGCCGGCGCTGTTCAGGCACACCCGGTGGGTAAAGATCGCATCGGGTGCGTAGTCCAGCGCCGGGCTGAACTGTCGAAAGATGACATCGGGCCTGAAATCCGGATCGTCAAATCCCCCTGTCGGCGAGGTTTCGAGAAAGGGGGCGATCCGCTCCAGGTCGCCTGTTTCGATGGGGCCGGACAGGCGCGCGGTACATCCCATCTCTGCCATCTTCGGCGAAATGTCGGTGTCAAGCGTGGCCGCCTGCAGCGGCGTGGCCAGCAGGGCCAGGCAGATCAAGCCGGAAAGAAATCGCATCGGGACAACCTGTTCATGAGACAATAAATCCCTGTCAGATTGCCCGGTTCGGCCCTCCGGATCAATCGGCCCCGCGCAAAAGCAACGGGCCGTCCCGCGGGGGACGGCCCGTGTTCCGTTCAGGCCGAAAGGCTCAGTCCGCCAGCTTGACCAGCGCGTGCCGCTTCTTGCCCGCCGACAGTTTGACCGGCGAGGCCAGCGCACCCGCGTCCAGCATCATCCCGGCATCGGTCAGCGGCGCATCGTCGATGCGCGCGCCGTTCTCGGCGATCAGGCGCTTGGCCTCCTTGCCGGACTTCGCCAGGCCCGTCTTGACGATCAGCTGCACGATGGAAATCCCGTCACCCAGGTCTGCAGGCGACAGTTCCAGCGTCGGCAGATCATCCCCGACGCCTCCTTTCTCAAAGACCTCGCGCGCGGTGGCCTCTGCTGCCGCCGCCGCCTCGGCCCCGTGACACAGCGCGGTGACCTCATTGGCCAGCACGATCTTGGCGTCGTTGATCTCGGATCCGGCCAGCGCACCCAGGCGTTCGCATTCGTCCAGCGGCATCTCTGTATAAAGCTTGAGGAACCGGCCCACGTCGGCATCGGTCGTGTTGCGCCAGAACTGCCAGAATTCATAGGGCGACAGCATGTCCGAGTTCAGCCAGATCGCGCCGCCCTGGCTCTTGCCCATCTTGCGCCCGTCCGAGGTGGTCAGCAGCGGCGAGGTCAGGCCATAGATCTCTTCGTCCAGAACACGGCGGGTCAGGTCGATGCCGTTGACGATGTTGCCCCACTGGTCGCTGCCGCCCATCTGCAGGGTACAGCCATAGCGGCGGTATAGCTCGAGAAAGTCATAGGCCTGCAGGATCATGTAGTTGAACTCGAGGAAGCTCAGCGATTGTTCCCGGTCCAGCCGCGATTTCACCGACTCGAAGGACAGCATCCGGTTGACGCTGAAATGCCGTCCGATGTCGCGCAGGAACTCCAGGTAGTTGAGCCCGTCCAGCCACTCGGCGTTGTTCAGCATCAGCGCGCCGTTCCCTGCTTCGCCATAGTCCAGGTACTTGGCAAAGACCTGTTTCATGCCGTCGATGTTGGCGTCGATCTGGTCCGGCGTCAGCAGCGGGCGTTCATCGGCGCGGAACGAGGGATCGCCCACCTTGGTGGTGCCGCCACCCATCAGCGTGATCGGCTTGTGCCCGGTCTTCTGGAACCAGCGCAGCATCATGATGTTCAGCAGGTGCCCGACATGCAGCGATTTTGCCGTGGCGTCATAACCGATATAGGCGGTCACCACCCCCTGGCTCAGCGCCTCGTCCAGCGCCTGGTAGTCGGTGCAGTCGGCCAGGTAGCCGCGCTGCATCATGACGGCCATGAAATCCGATTTGGGATGGTAGGTCATGCGGGTGCCTCTGTATACTACGCGGCGCAGGTATAAGCGCGGGCAGGGCCGAGGGAAAGAGCATGTTGAAGGATGGGGCCGTCTGGGCGCTTGGCGCCATGTCGGGGACCTCGCTGGACGGGGTGGATGCGGCCATGCTGCACACCGACGGGGTGCGGATCCTGGATTTCGGCACCAGCGGATACCGCGTCTATTCCGAGGGGGAGCGCGCGGTGCTGAGGGCTGCCCTGGGGCGCTGGCCCGGCGCGGGGCTGGAACCGGCGCTGGAGGTGATCCAGTCCGCGCATGTGGAACTGCTGACGCAGTTCCCGGGGGCGCAGCTGGTGGGGTTTCACGGTCAGACCCTGGCGCATGAACCGCGCGGCCGGGGCACGCACCAGCTGGGCGATGGCGCCGCGTTGGCGCAGGCCCTGGGAAAGCCGGTGGTCTGGGATCTCCGCTCGGCGGACGTTTCTCTGGGGGGCGAAGGCGCGCCCTTGGCGCCGTTCTTCCACTGGGCCTGCGCGCGCCATATTGGCGCGACCGAGCCACTGTGTTTTCTCAATCTCGGCGGCGTCGGCAACCTCACCTGGGTCGATCCCCGGGCGGAGACACCCGAGGCCGAGGGGGCGCTTCTTGCCTTCGACACCGGCCCGGCCAATGCGCCGATCAACGACCTCGTGGCGGAACGTCTGGGCCTCGATTGCGATCTTGACGGGCGGTTGGCCCGCAAGGGACGGGTCGAGGACGGCGCGCTGGAGCTGTTCCTGGACGAGGGGTTCTTTCGCAAGATGCCGCCCAAGTCGCTGGACCGGGACGATTTTTCGCTGATGCTGGACCTCGTGCGCGAATTGTCGGATGCCGATGCGGCGGCCACCATGACAGGCATGGCGGCGGCGGCGGTCATGCAGGGGATGGAACATTGCCCGAAACCGCCCGCCCGCGTGCTGGTCACAGGGGGCGGGCGCAAGAACCCGGTCATGATGCGGATGTTGGCGGCGGGGCTGGATTGCCCGGTGGAGCCGGTGGAAAAGGCGGGCCTCGATGGCGACATGCTGGAAGCACAGGCCTTTGCCTATCTCGCCGTGCGCGTGGCCCGTGGCCTGCCCACATCGGCGCCGGGCACAACAGGCGTGGCGGCGCCGGTGGGGGGCGGACAAATCAGCCGACCTGAGAGCGTCCAGGGATGACTCGCGCCTGCGGCGCGTGCCTTCGGCGGAGGTATTTATAGCCCAAAGAAACATGGGGTCCTGCAAAACGCCCGCCCCGTGACGCGCACGAGACGGGCGTGAAGCGGCGCCGGTGTCTGCCGGATGCTTCTTCGGGCACGGTCATCGGCTCCTCAGCCTGTACCGTGCAGACAGGTTGGCGCATTAACCTTAATCAAGGGTGAACGACCCAGTATTTCTTTGGGCCGAAAATACCTCCGGGGAGCGCGAGGGGCAGAGCCCCTCGTCTAAACAGCCTGTGCGGCGCAGCCGCTCCGCCGGATCAGCCTGACGTCAGCCGCCCGTGTGGCTCATGTGCCGGGACACGCGACCGTCCACACCCTGGCGGGAGTAGTCGAAGTCGTGACCCTTGGGTTTGAGCGCGATGGCCGCGCGGATCGCCGCCTCCAGCGGTTCGTCGCTGTCGGGATGGTTGCGCAGTGCCGCGCGCAGGTCGGCGTTGTCTTCCTGCCCCAGGCACATGAACAGTTCACCCGTGCAGGTCAGGCGCACCCGGTTGCAGCTTTCGCAGAAATTATGCGTGAGCGGCGTGATGAAGCCGATCTTTTGGCCGGTTTCTTCCAGCCGGACGTAGCGGGCGGGGCCGCCGGTGCGTTCGGGCAGGTCGGTCACGGTATACTGTTCGGCCAGCCGCGCGCGCAGGTCGGTCAGTTTCCAGTACTGATCCAGCCGGTCCTCGTTGCCGATATCGCCCATTGGCATGACCTCGATCCAGGTCAGGTCCATGTCGCGTTCGGCGCACCATTCGGTCATCGAGAAAAGCTCATCCTCGTTGAAGCCCTTGAGCGCCACGGCGTTCAGCTTGACCCGGAGACCCGCAGCCTGTGCCGCGTCCAGCCCGCGCAGGACCTGCGGCAGACGGCCCCAGCGTGTGACGTCGGCAAATTTCTTTTCGTCCAGCGTGTCGAGCGAGACATTCACCCGCCGCACGCCCGCCGCGTAGAGATCCCCGGCGAAGCGTTCCAGCTGCGATCCGTTGGTCGTCAGCGTCAGTTCCTTGAGCGCGCCGGAGTCGAGATGCCGCGTCATGCGGCGGAAAAACGTCATGATATCCCGGCGCACCAGCGGTTCCCCGCCGGTGATGCGCAGTTTCTCGACCCCCAGTCGCACAAAGGTCGAACACATGCGATCCAGCTCTTCGAGCGTCAGCAGCTCTTTCTTTGGCAGAAAGGTCATGTTCTCCGACATGCAGTAGACGCAGCGGAAATCGCAGCGGTCGGTGACGGAGACCCGAAGATAGGAGATCGGGCGCTGAAAGGGATCGATGAGCGATTGTGTCATGCGCGAGACACTAGTCCTCGGTCGGAAATTCGGCAAGAGTGCCGTGGGAAATGTCATGAAGGGGGAGGGACGCAAATTGCGCGGCATCCTGACGACACTGTTGATTTGCGCCGTCCTGGCGCCCGCAGGCTGCGGCAAACTGCCCTTCCTCAAGGACCGCTCGCAGGCCGAGGTGCTTGCACCACAGCCGCAGACCCCGCCGGAGGGCGCAGCCGCGGTCAGGCCGCCAGAGGGCGCGCGCACGGCGGAACAGTTCGATACGACCACCGCCGATGAGCGCAAGAAGGCAGCCGCGGCGCCAAAGCCGGGGGGTGAGAGCCTGCTGGGCGAAACCGTGGCCAGCCTGGGCGATCCGGCGGCGGCCGGGTTCTGGCTGGAAACGCCGCTGGTGACGTCGGTGCGGCAGGGCCGGGTGGAAAACCCGGCAACCGGCAAATCCTCGCAAGTGGAACTGAGGCCGATCGAAGGGCCGAAAACCGGCGGCAGCCGGATCTCGCTGGCGGCCATGCGGCTGATCGGCGCCTCGCTGACGGATCTGCCGACGCTCAAGGTCTTTGCCGGCGGCTAGGGCAGGTACTTGCCTGCCTCCTTGCGCGCAAAGGGTTTCATCGCTGCGCCATGCGAGTCGAGGAAACCCTGCGCGGCCCCGGCGTCATGTTTCGACAATTCGCGAATCCACCAGGCCACGGCCTTCTGGATGAACCACTGCTGGTCTGGAACATAGCCCGCGGCCCAATCCAGCACGCGCGCCCGGGCATCGGCCTGCTCGGGCTTGGGAAAATTCAGATGCGCAAGCGGCAGCGTGATGACCAGCGCCGCGCGTTTCGTCCAGAGATGGTCGCTGGTGGTCCAGGTCTCGACCTCGTCCAGCCGGGACAGATCCGCCATGATCCGGCGTTGTCCTGCCATGCAGGCGTGATCGGCTACCGCCCAGGCGTCGAAGGTCGGCACCCAGGAACAGATCAGCCGCCAGGCCTCGTCGTCGGGCCGCAGCCGGGCCTGGGTCAGCAGCTTGGCCGCCAGGATGCGCGCCTCGTGGATGTCGCTGGCCCAGAGCGCACTGGCCAGCGCTACGCGGCCCGGCACGTCCATGACCTGCCGCCATTCCTTTGCCAGATCGTTCAGCACCGGGTTGGGCACGCCCAGATAGAGGCGGTCCACCTTGTGATAACGCGCCGATCTCTCGGCGCGCTCTGCGTCTCCCTGAGCGCGCAGCGTGTCCAGGGCCTGGTCCGGCGTCACTCCACCGTCACCGATTTTGCCAGGTTGCGCGGCTGGTCGACGTCGGTGCCCTTGGCGATGGCCGTGTGATAGGCCAGAAGCTGCGCGGGCAGGGCATAGAGGATGGGTGCCAGCACGTCTGGCACCGTCGGCATCTGAACCACGCGCCAGACGTCCTGGCCTGCGGCGGCGGCGCCCTCGGCATCGGTGACCAGGCAGACCTTGCCACCGCGCGCCATGACCTCCTGCATGTTCGACACGGTCTTTTCGAACAGCGCGTCCTTGGGGGCCATGACCACCACAGGCACATGTTTGTCGATGAGCGCGATGGGGCCGTGTTTTAGCTCTCCAGACGCATAAGCTTCGGCATGGATGTAGCTGATTTCCTTGAGTTTTAACGCGCCTTCAAGCGCGAGGGGATACATCAGGCCGCGCCCCAGGAAAAGGATATCGCGCGCCTCTGCCAGCTTGCGCGCCACGCCCGCGATCACCTCGTCGCGGTCCAAGGCGGCGTTGAAGGTGCCGGGCAGCGCGCGCAGGCCCTTGAGGATCTCGTCGCGCGCCTCGGGCGTCAGCCGCCCGCGCGCCTCTGCCGCCTTGAGTGCCAGCAGCAGCAGCACGTTCAACTGGCAGGTAAAGGCCTTGGTCGAGGCAACCCCGATTTCCACGCCAGCGTGGATCGGCAGCGCCAGGTCGCTTTCCCGCGCGATCGAGCTGTTGGGTACGTTGACCACGGAAAAGATCTTGTCGGCCTTGTCCGCGCAATAGCGCAGGGCGGCCAGCGTGTCCGCCGTTTCGCCCGACTGGCTGACGAAAAGCGCCGCGGTTCCGGGCAGGACGGGCGGCTCGCGGTAACGGAACTCGGACGCGATATCGACCTCGACCGGCAGGCCTGCAAGCTGTTCGAACCAGTATTTTGCCGTCAGGCAGGCGTAGTAGGCGGTGCCGCAGGCGACCATCGTCAGCCGGTCGATTTTGGCAAAGTCGATGCCCGGATCTGGCAGGGCGATGCCCTCTTCGGTCAGGTAGGCGTTCAGCGCGTCGGACAGGACCTGCGGCTGTTCCGCGATCTCCTTGGCCATGAAATGCTTGTACCCGGCCTTGTCGACCCGGGCGGCATCCATCTGGACCTTGCGCATCTCGCGGTTGACCAGGCGGCCCGCCTCGTCGCGGATGGTCACGCCTTCGCGGGTCAGGACCGCGCGGTCGCCTTCTTCCAGGTAGGTGATGCGCGGCGTCAGCGGGGCCAGCGCGATGGCGTCGGAGCCGACGTACATCTCGCCCTCGCCATGCCCGATTGCCAGCGGAGAGCCCTTGCGCGCCGCGACCATCAGGTCGTCTTCGCCGTCAAAGAGAAAGGCCAGGGCAAAGGCACCTTCCAGCTTGTCGATGCAGGCCATCGCCGCATCCACCGGCCCCATGCCCTTTTGCATCAGGCTATGGGTCACAAGGGCGATGGTCTCGGTGTCGGTTTCGGTCGTGGGCGCCAGTCCCGAAGATTTAACTTCGGCGCGCAACTCCTTGTAGTTCTCGATGATTCCGTTGTGAACAACGGCCACGGGGCCGGATTTATGCGGGTGGGCATTGTCGGTCGAGGGTTCGCCGTGGGTGGCCCAGCGGGTGTGCCCGATGCCCGATTTTCCCGCCAACGGGTTGTGCACCAGCGCGTCCGAGAGGTTGACCAGCTTGCCCATCGCCCGGCGCCGGTCCAGGTGGCCGTCATGCACGGTGGCGATGCCTGCGCTGTCATAGCCGCGATATTCCAGCCGACGCAGCGCCTCGACCAGTTGCGGGGCCACTTCGTGGGTCCCAAGAATGCCTACGATTCCACACATCTTCTCAAATCCCTCGTCTCAAAAAAATCCGCCCGGTCAGGCGTTTGCCTTCTGCTTGGCCTTTTTCGCGCGCAGCATGTTCATCAGCTTCTCCGCCAGGCCCGGCTTGGTTTCCTGCTTGCCCCGCGCAATCGCCAGCGCCCCGGCCGGCACGTCCGAGGTGATGGTCGATCCCGATCCGGTCATGGCGCCGTCACCAATCGTCACCGGGGCCACCAGCATCGTGTCCGACCCGATGAAGGCGCGTTTGCCGATCACGGTGCGATGCTTGAACACGCCGTCATAGTTGCAGGTGATGGTGCCGGCGCCGATGTTGGTCTTTTCGCCGATCTCGGCGTCGCCGATATAGGTCAGGTGGTTGGCCTTGACGCCTTCGTGCAGCACCGCGTTCTTGACCTCGACAAAGTTGCCGACATGCACGTCCTCGGCCAGTTCGGCCCCGGGACGAAGGCGGGCGTAGGGGCCGACGATGGCACCACGGCTGACGTGGCAGCCCTCGAGATGGGAAAAGGCACGGATGCGGGCGCCGGATTCCACGGTGACACCGGGGCCAAAGACCACGTTCGGTTCGATCTCGGCATCGCGGCCCACCACCGTGTCCCAGGCCAGGTGCACCGTTTCGGGAGCCTGCAGGGTGACGCCCCGGTCCAATAGCTCGGCCCGCGCGGCGGCCTGAAAGGCGGCCTCGGCAAAGGCCAGGTCGGTGCGCGAATTCACACCCAGGGTTTCCGCCTCGGGGCAGCGGACGACGGTTGCGCTCCTGCCCTCGGCGCGGGCGAGGCCCGGCACATCCGTCAGGTAGTATTCGCCACTGGCATTGTCGTTTCCGACCTTGGTCAACATCTCGGCCAGCAGGCCCTTATCTGCCGAAATTACACCTGAGTTGCAGAGGGTTATGTCGCGCTCTTCATCTTTCGCGTCCTTGAACTCGACGATCTTGACCAGGTCGTCGCCCTCCATCACCAGCCGGCCATAGCGGGCCGGGTCAGCGGCCTCGAACCCCAGCACCACGACGTCATGCGTGGCCCGCGCGGCGCGCATCGCCTCCAGCGTGTCGGGCGAGATGAAGGGGGTATCGCCATAAAGCACCACCACGTCGCCCTCGAACCCCTCCAGCGCGGGCAGCGCGATACGCACCGCATGGCCGGTGCCCAGCTGTTCGGCCTGTTCGACCACGGAGAGGTCGGGGTCATAGTCGCGGGCCGCCTCGGCCAACGCGTCGAACCCGTGGCCACCCACGACCACCGTCCGCTCGGGCTCCAGCGCGGCACCGGCGCGCAGCGCGTGCCAGAGCATCGGCGCCCCCGCGATCCGGTGCAGGACCTTGGGTTGGTCCGAGTTCATGCGAGTGCCCTTGCCGGCGGCAAGTACGATCAGGGCGGTGCTCATCAGGCTGCTCCGGAATTGCCTCTTTTTCCTGCCCGTTTTATCGGAGTGTTCGAGTGGTGCAAGGTGGCGTGGTTCACGGCAGGTTGCGGCATGTGACAGCAGGGGGCAGGCAAATGAAGAAATGCGTCATCTTTGATCTGGACGGCACCTTGGCCGACACCAGCGGCGACCTGATCGCCGCCGCCAATGCCTGTTTCGAAGGCATGGGAGAGGCGGTACGCCTGGACCCGGCCACGGATGCGGGTGTGGCCCTGCGTGGCGGTCGGCGGATGCTGACCGAGGGGCTGACGCGCGCGGGCCGCATGGACGAGGATGTGGTGGACGCCTGGTATCCGCACCTGCTGGAGCACTACGGCGCGGCGATCGACACGCACACGCGGCTCTATGACGGTGCGGTCGAGGCGGTCGAGGCCCTGCGCGGGGCGGATTACGCCGTCGGGATCTGCACCAACAAGCCCGAGGCGCTGGCCCAAGTCCTGCTGGAACGGCTGGGGGTGCGCGGGTTGTTCGGCTCGCTGATCGGCGCCGACACCGGGCCGACGCGCAAGCCGGATGTCGCACCCTACTGGGCGGCGGTCGAAGGCTGCGGCGGTCTGCGCGAGGCTTCGCTGCTGGTGGGGGACAGCGACACGGACCGTAAGACCGCCGCCGCGGCGGGCGTGCCCTCGGTTCTGGTCACCTTCGCGCCCGAGGGGCAGGCGGTCAGGGCGCTGAACCCGGAAGGTGTGATCGACCATTTCGACGAGTTGTCAGGGGTCGTCCGGCGGCTGATCGGGTAGGGGCAACGCCCTTGGAACGCGCTTTCAAGCGCGTTTCTCCACCTATGGCGCCCGATACAGAAGATCGGTCAGCGCAGTCAGCGGCCCGGTTTCAAGCTGAGCGATGGCCTTGTCGATGGCCCGGGCCCGCTCCGGTCCCAGGATCGGGTCGGCCAGGGCGCGGTATTTCCCGGCCAGTTCCTCTTCTGTCGGCGGCGCCTCGGCGTCCCATCGCGGCTGAACCCAGTCGCCCTGGACCACGCGCCCGTCACGCAGGTGCAGCCGCACCCGCGCCAGCCGCGTTCCCGGAAAGACCGCGTTGGCATGGGCGTCTTCGGACATGGTCAGCCCTTCGGACAGGCGCAGGATCTCGGGGTCGCGCAGGCTGTCGCCGTCGAGATCCTCTGGCCCAAGAGCGCCGCGCACCAGCGCCACGGCACAGGGGAATGACGTCGAATACTGCGCCTCTTCGGTGGTCCGGGGGCGTGCCGTGGCCAGGCGGATCGACTCGTGAAAGCTCTCGACCTCGATGCGGTCGACATCGCCCGAGGTCAGCCCATGTGCCCGCCGCAGCGCCAGCACGCCTTCCACCGGCGCCTGGGCCCAGCGGCAGACCGGATAGGGTTTGAAGTACTGCCGCAGGATACGCCAGTCTTCGCCCAGACCGGTCCAGACCTGCGGCGCCTGTTCAACCGTGATCGCGGGCGCACCGGTAAAGCCGCGCCGCGCCAGCTGGACCGCCGAGACGCCGCACATGGCGCCCCAGCCGGACCCGTCCTTGACCATCGTCGGCCAGTCGATGCAGCGCATCATCTGGCTGCGCGGGCCGTGGTATTCCGCGATTCCCAGGGCCTGCCGCGTCTGCTCTGCCGAAAGTCCCAGAAGGCGGGCGCCCCCCGCCGCCGCCGTCACCGCGCCCCAGCTGCCCGAGGTGTGGTAGTCGGGGCAGGTGGCGTGCTGGGCCTCGGCCGCGCGTGCGCCAAATTCATACCCCATGACCAGAGCGGTCAGGAACGCTTGCCCCGAGACCTGTGCCTGGTGACCGAAGACCAGCAGCGCGGGCAAGAGCGGGCAACCGATATGTCCCTTGGATGGGTTATAGCCGTCGTGACCATCGAGGCTGTCGATGGTCATGCCCGCGGCCATTGCCGCCGCCGCGGGGGCCGCAGCGCGATTGTCGAACAGCATCGGTGCCGTGCCGGGCAGGTCCTCGGCGGCGTGATCGCGGATGATCCGCGACAGGTCGGTACCAAGACCACCCGTTGCGACGCCGATCAGGTCACGCAGGCAGCGCTTGGCCTGGGCCTGCACTCTCCGGGGCAGGTCGTCCCATCGCAGGGTGTGGATAAAGGTCAGGGCATCGCTCATGCCCCAAGTCTTTGACCGGGGCGGCCCGGATTCTGCGCGGATCGCGACAGGATTGCCCGCGGAGTGTCGGAAACGAAGACTGTGCGCCGGGACAGGTCCGATGTGAACCGGCGCGCGTGCCCTTGGTCGGCAGGAGTGATAACGACGCGCCGTAGTTCCGAGAAAGGCCGTGCCCGATGATTCCCGCCAGATACGCCCATGTCCTGTTCAGCCTGCTCTTGTCCGGGCTGATGTCCCTGCTGGTGTCGTTGATCGCGACACTCAAGAACGCGGGGCTGACGGCCGATATCCTCTCTCTCTGGATGGGGGCCTGGGTGTCCAGCTGGCTGCTGGCCTTTCCTGCCGTCCTGGTCATCGCACCGATGGTGCGCCGCCTGGTGGCGCGGCTGACCGTGGCCGAGGATCACCCGGCCTGACGCGCGGAGGGGAATTGACCGCATCCGATCAAGGCGGCATCAAAGACGGATGACAGAGCGTTTCACCGGCACTTTCACCCAGCAGGAACCGATCCCCGAGGAGGCCATCGCCGCCGCGGTCGAGGTCATGCGAGGCGGACGGCTGCACCGATACAACACCCTTCCCGGAGAGACCGCAGAGGCGGCCCTGCTGGAACAGGAATTCGCCGCCCTGACCGGGGCGCGCTACTGCCTGGCGGTGGCCTCGGGGGGCTATGCGCTTGGCTGCGCCTTGCGGGCGGTCGGCGTGCAACCGGGCGAGCCGGTGCTGACCAATGCCTTTACCCTGGCCCCCGTGCCGGGGGCGATTGCCGGGGCGGGGGCGGTGCCGGTCTATGTCGGCGTGACAGAGGATCTTGTGATCGACCTCGACGACCTTGCGGCAAAGGCGAATCGCGCGCGTATCCTGATGCTCAGCCACATGCGCGGGCATCTTTGCGACATGGACCGCCTGATGGCGATCTGCGACGCGGCGGGGATCACCGTGATCGAGGATTGCGCGCATACGATGGGCGCGGCCTGGAACGGCGTTCCCTCGGGGCGCCACGGCGCCTTGGGCTGTTACTCGATGCAGACCTACAAGCATGTGAACTCGGGCGAGGGCGGGTTGCTTGTCACTGATGACGAGGAGATCGCGGCGCGCGCCGTGATGCTGTCGGGGTCCTACATGCTCTATGACCGGCACCTGGCCGCGCCGGGGCCGGAGGTTTTCGAGCGGGTGAAATACACGACACCCAATGTCTCGGGGCGGATGGACAACCTGCGCGCGGCGATCCTGCGTCCGCAACTGCGGGCGCTGGACACCCAGGTGGACCGCTGGAACGACCGTTACGCGGTGGTCGAGGAGGGCTTGCGCGGGACACCCGGTCTGCACCTGCCACGGCGTCCGCAATCGGAACGCTATGTCGGCTCTTCGATCCAGTTCCTGCTGCCGGGATGGACCGGCGAGGCGGTGCAGGAAGTGCTGTCACGCTGCGCCGCGCGGGGGGTCGAACTCAAGTGGTTCGGCGGGGCCGAGCCCAGCGGCTTTACCTCGCGCTATGACAGTTGGCGCTATGCCCCGTCCGAGCCGATGCCGCAGACCGACCGTATCCTGCGCGGCCTTCTGGACATGCGCCTGCCGCTGACCTTCAGCCTCGAGGATTGCGCATTGATCGCCCGGATCATCCGGGCCGAGGTCGGCGCGGTCTTCCAGGCGCGGGGCTGAGAGCCGCCTAGTCGATCACCGGGTCCAGCCCCATCAGCCGGCTGACAGGCGCGTGGTCGTCGGTCAGGATCATCGGTTCCTTGGCGCTCAGCACGCTGTCGATGAACTCCGGTCCCAGCGCGGCAAAGCGGATCTCTTGCGGGGCACGCGTGATGATGGTGGACACCTGGCTGTCCCCGGCGCCCGCCAGCAGGACGAAGATCCGCCGCTCTCCGGGTTGCGGCGGGCGCGCCTCGGTCCAGACCTCGACGCTGGGAAAGACCGCGCGCAGGGTTTCCACGATGGCGGCCAGCGCATCCAGCCGGTCAGTGCTGTCGATCAGGTTCATCGCAAAGACGCCATCCGGGGCAAGCCGGTCACGGACCAGCTGAAAGAACTCGCGCGTGACCAAGTGTTCGGGCACGGCGATGTCGGTAAAGGCATCGCCGATGATGACGTCATAGGGCGCGGCGCTGTCGCGCAAGGCGGTGCGCGCGTCGCGGTGCAGGACTGTGACGGTATCGGTGTCGAACCAGAAATCGGCCACGGCCCGCGCGGTCACCTCGGGGTCGATCTCGGCCACGGTGATGCCGGCGATGCCGCGATCCGCCCAGGCGCGCGGGACCGAGTAAGAGCCGCCGCCGATGTGGAACGAGGTGAAATCGCGATCCCCCATGCGCATCCGGGGCAGGGCGTCCAGCATGGCGGTGTGGTCGGTGAACATGACGCGCGGATCTTCGCGCGCGCTGATGCCGTGGGCCAGGTGGTCGAGCACCATGAGGCGGACCGGCGCCTCGGTGTCCTCGGACAGGTCCACGGTACGGATGCAGAAATAGCTGCTTTCCCGGTCGCAGACGGCGGGCAGGCGCAGCGCCGACACCCCCAGCAGCAGGGCCAGCGCCAGCGTGCCGCCCGCGGTGGCCCACTGGCCGCGTGATCCGCCCGCAAGGCCAAGGCAGACCAGGGCCGAGACCGCATAGACTGCCGCGATCACCGTCAACGAGGCGACCGAGCCCAGCCAGGCCACGAAGAGGAACCCGGCCAGCAGCGTGCCGGCGATGGCCCCAACGGCGCCCGCGGCGAACATCGCCCCCAGGGCCTGTTCCGATTTCTCGCGCCCGCGCATCGCCGCGACGCTGAGGATGGGCGCGGGCACCCCGGCAAAGAGCGAAGGCAGGAAGAAGGCCAGCGCGGAAATCGCCGTGATCGCCGCCAGGGGATGTGTCAGCGCGCCCAGCACCGGCCCCGCCGTGGAACGCAGCAGCAAAGAGGCGGCGGCCGTGGCCACCGCCGCCGCCACCATGCACCAGGCCGCCCTTCGCAGTGCGCGGCCCGTCTCCAGCGCGGCGATCCGTCCGCCCCACCAGTGGCCGACCGACAGACCCGCCAGGACGACGGCGATGATGGCGGTCCAGGTGTAAAGGCTCATGCCGACATAGGGCGCGATCATGCGTCCGGCGACGATCTCGACCACCATGCTGGCGGCGGACACCGTGGCCTGCAACAGGATCATAAGCCAGAGCGGGGCGTGCGGGGATGTGGGACCGGTCATGGCGCCATTAGGACAGCCGGGAAATCCCGGTCAAGCCGGAAGCGCGGGACGGCGGTAGCCGGACCGGCGCACTGCGGCTTGACCGGTCCGGTTGCGTCAGGCGCTGCGCCGTGTCGCGTTGGTGCCCGGTGCCCTTGGGGCAAGGCGTTCACGGAGTGCCGCTGGCAGGTGCCGCCGGGCCGAAATCCGCGGGCGGGGCATCTCGGGGATGATCCGTTCAACCCCGTAGAGGTCGAGGTATTCACCAAAGTTGTCAAAGGCCCGTCGACCGACAAGGTCGATGAAGGTTTCCGCAGGCGCGCCGTTGGCCAGGATCACGTCATGCGCCTTTGTCTCGACATGGTAGACGGTGAACCGCTGGGGCAGATCGGATAGCGGGACAAAGTCGATACTGTCCCCGTTGACCATTGCGCTGGCGTTCACCACCAGCCCGTCGAGGATCATGCCGTGATCCGCTGTCACCGTCAGGTCGCGATGCGGAATGCCGTCCCCTAACGCGCCCGCGCAAATGCGGACCATCTGCGCCCTCTTGGCGGCTATCCCTGTGCGAAGGGCCTGACGCCCCAGCCATTTGACCGGCACGATGCGTCCGTCCGCAGTGAGGACGAGATCGCCTATGGTCAGCGACTCCACGGGGCGGCTGCCTGACGGCGTGGCAATCTCCGTCCCGGCGGCGAAACAATAGGTGTAGTCGCCGCTGGTGACCGGGCCGACAAGAACAGAGCCGTCGGCATCGTAGAACCTGTTGGATGCCACCCAGTAAGACGTGCTGAGCGTGCCCGTGATGGCGATGATCGGATCGCCATCGGCGTTGAAGCCATAAAGCGTGACGGGGTTCTGGGCCGTCCCCGTCCATGTCAGCGGATCGCCGACAGTCGTGGTGTCATTGCTTGCGCCATCGGCACCGTCCGTCATCGTCGTGTCGGTCACATAGCGATTGGTATAGGCGGTGGAGCCGTCCGGCGGCGTCGTGCCGAGGAAGTAGGCGTAGGAATAGGAATCGGGGCTGGGCATTCTGTCGTCTTTCCTTGGTCGTCCGGTGGCTTGGCCTCGGGTGTCCTGTCGCTTTAACGCATCCAGCCGGGCAGCGGCTTGAGGCAGATCAAAGGTCCCGCAGCCAAGTGACCGTGCCGCGCGCTTGCAACCCCATTGACCCGACTCGCTTGCTCGCGTTAAATGAACAAGCGTTCATTACTTGGGAGGAGCGGGCGTGTTTCTGGCGACGATGAAGTTTGACCTGGGCGAGGATGTGCTTGCGCTGCAGGAAATGGTGCACAAGTGGGCGCAGGAGCGGGTCAAGCCAATGGCGGCCGAGGTCGACCGCAGCAACGAGTTTCCAGCCGCGCTATGGCGCGAGATGGGGGACTTGGGCCTGCTGGGGATCACCGTGCCCGAGGAATTCGGCGGCGCGGGCCTGGGTTATCTTGCCCATACCGTCGCGGTCGAGGAAGTGGCGCGGGCCTCTGCCTCTGTCTCGCTGTCCTACGGGGCACATGCCAACCTCTGCGTGAACCAGATCAAGCTGAACGGCAGCGATGAACAGCGCCGGAAATACCTGCCGGGCCTGATCTCGGGTGAACATGTGGGTGCGCTGGCCATGTCCGAACCGGGGGCCGGCTCGGATGTTGTCAGCATGAAGCTGCGCGCCGAAAAGCGGAACGATCGCTTTGTTCTGAACGGCAACAAGTACTGGATCACCAACGGGCCGGACGCCGATACGCTGGTGGTCTACGCCAAGACCGACCCCGATGCCGGGGCCAAGGGCATCACCGCCTTCCTGGTCGAGAAAACCATGAAGGGCTTTTCCACCAGTCCGCATTTCGACAAGCTGGGGATGCGCGGGTCGAACACCGCCGAGCTGATCTTCGAGGACGTCGAGGTGCCCTTCGAGAACATCCTTGGCGAAGAGGGCAAGGGTGTGCGCGTGCTGATGTCCGGGCTGGACTATGAGCGTGTCGTGCTGGCGGGCATCGGCCTGGGCATCATGGCCGCCTGCATGGACGAGATCATGCCTTACATGGTCGAGCGCAAGCAGTTCGGCCAGCCCATCGGGAACTTCCAGCTGATGCAGGGCAAGATCGCCGACATGTACACGGCGATGAATTCCGCCCGTGCCTATGTCTACGAGGTCGCCAAGGCCTGCGACCGGGGCGAGGTCACGCGGCAGGACGCGGCGGCCTGCTGCCTTTACGCCTCGGAACAGGCGATGGTGCAGGCACACCAGGCGGTGCAGGCGATGGGCGGCGCGGGCTTCCTCAACGATGCGCCGGTGGCGCGGATCTTCCGCGATGCCAAGTTGATGGAGATCGGCGCCGGCACGAGCGAGATCCGCCGGATGCTGGTCGGGCGCGAGCTGATGGGGGCCATGTCCTGATGAGGGGCGCCGCGCCCTTGCGGACCAGGGGCCGGCGGTCGCGGTGAGCATGCGCCTGCTGCTCTGGGCGCCGCTGGCGGCGCTGGTGGCCCTGGGCGCGCTCCTGGCCTTTCGGGCCGGTTGGATCGCGGCCCACCTGACAGAGAGCATGGTGATCGAGAGGTATGCCGCCCGCTACATGGCCGAAACCGGCGCGCAGGCGGCGGATTGCTCGGCGGTGCCGGGGGCACGGGTCTGGCTGGTGATACGCTGCGGCACGGGGCAGGATCGGCGGGTCTACCGGGTGAACCGAATTGGCGGACTGGTCACGGGACAGCCGGCGGACGGTGACAGGATGAAGGAACCAAGTACATGAGATCTATTGCCTTTGCCATTGTTGCCGCTTGTGCGGCACTGCCCGCCACGGCGCAGGAGCTGGTGTTCTCGCCGCGCGCGACCGAAAGCTGCCTGGGATCGGGCGCGGACTTTCGCAGCTGTATCGGGCTGTCGGCCGCGGCCTGCGTCGAGGACAACGGCTATGCCACCGTGGTTCTAAGCGGTTGCTACGGGCGCGAGCTGGACTGGTGGGACGACCGCCTGAACGCCTCTTACGGATTTGCGATCCGCTACGCGAAACAGGCCGACATCGACAACGCCAGTTTCGCCCCTTCGCAAGAAGAGGCCCTGCGCGAGATGCAGCGCGCCTGGATCCGGTTCCGTGACGCCAAATGCGCCTATGCCCGCAGCCACTGGGGCGGAGGCACCGGTGCCGGGCCCGCAGGCGTCGAATGCCTGATGCGCGAGACCGCCGAGCAGACCTGGTACATCGAAAGCATGGTGACGCCGGGCTGATGCTGAAATCTGCCCCCACATATGACGCGCTGCGCGCGGGGTTTCGCTGGGATCTGCCGGCGCGGTTGAACATGGCCGAGCAGGCCTGCGACCTCTGGGCGCGCCGCGACCCGGACCGCGTTGCGATCCTGGATCATGGCAGCGGCGCGGCGGTGACTTACGGCGCCTTGGCGACCCTGTCGCGGCGGGTGCAGGCGGCGCTTCTGGCGCGCGGCGTGGGGCCGGGCGACCGGGTGGGCGTTTTGCTCAGCCAGTCGCCGCTGTGCGCGGCGGCGCATCTGGCCTGCTGGCGCATGGGGGCGATTTCCGTGCCGCTTTTCATGCTGTTCCGAGAGGACGCGCTGCGGTCGCGCCTGTCGGACAGCGGCGCGGGCCTGGTGGTCACGGACGCCGAGGGCGCCGGGATGCTGGCACCTTTCGACCTGGAGGTGCTGCGCGAGGACGAGTTGCCGCCAGAGGGGGCCGAGGGGCCGGCGTTTGACAGCGGGCCGGAAACGCCCGCCGTGCTGATCTACACCTCGGGCACCACGGGCACGCCCAAGGGCGCGTTGCACGGGCACCGGGTCCTGACCGGGCACCTGCCGGGGGTGGAGATGAGCCATGATTTCCTGGGCCAGCCGGGGGACGTCCTGTGGACGCCCGCCGACTGGGCCTGGATCGGCGGATTGTTCGACGTTCTGATGCCGGGACTGGCCCTGGGGGTGCCGGTGGTCGCGGCGCGGATGCGGCGCTTCGACGTCGATGAATGCACAAGGATCGTCTCGGAACACGCTGTCAGGAATGTGTTTTTTCCGCCGACAGCCCTGCGCATCCTGAAGGCCGCGGATGCCCGGATTGCCGGGCTGCGCTCTGTCGCCAGCGGTGGCGAACCGCTGGGGGCCGAGATGCTGGCCTGGGGGCGCGCGGCGCTGGGTGTCACGATCAACGAATTCTACGGCCAGACCGAATGCAACATGGTGGCCAGTTCCTGCGCGGCGCTTTTCGATCCGATACCGGGCGCCCTGGGCCGGGCGGTGCCGGGGTTTGATATCGCCGTGATCGATGAGGACGGTTCGCCGGTCGAGGGCGAAGGCGACATTGCCGTGCGGCGCGGCTGTGCCTCGATGATGCTGGAATACTGGAACCGGCCCGAGGCGACGGAGGAAAAGTTCCGCGGCGAATGGCTGGTGACGGGCGACCGGGGGAGGCTCAACGCGGGCTTCATCCGTTTCGTGGGTCGCGAGGATGACGTCATCACCTCCGCCGGCTACCGCATCGGTCCGGCGGAAATCGAGGACTGCCTGCTGACCCATCCCGGCGTCGCCACCGTGGGGGTGGTGGGCAAGCCCGATCCGCTGCGGACAGAGATCGTCAAGGCCTACGTGGTCCGCAAACCGGGTGTCGAGGTCGACGCCGGGACGCTGCAGGCATGGGTGAAGGATCGCCTCGCAAGCTATTCCTATCCAAGGGAAATCTCTTTTCTGGACGCTCTGCCGATGACGGTGACGGGCAAGGTGATCCGCAAGGAACTGAAGGCGCGCGCGGCGGCCGAAACCGCGCAGGACTGAACAAGGGGACAGGGACATGAAACTGCAATCGCAGGTGCTGACGGCGGGTGAGGCCTATGAGGCCAACCGCGCGGCCCATCTCGAGGCGCTCGACCAGATCCAGGAGGCCGCCGCGCTGGCCATGTCCGGCGGCGGGGAAAAGGCGCGCGACCGCCACCTGGGCCGGGGCAAGATGCTGCCGCGTGAGCGGGTGGCCAACCTTCTCGACCCCGGGTCGCCTTTCCTGGAGGTCGGGACCACGGCGGCGCATGGCATGTACGGCGGCGCGGCGCCCTGCGCGGGGGTGATCGCGGGCATCGGGCTGGTTCAGGGGCGGCAGGTCATGGTGATCTGCAACGATGCCACCGTGAAGGGCGGCACCTATTATCCCATGACGGTCAAGAAACACCTGCGCGCGCAGGAGATCGCCGAGGAAAACGAACTGCCCTGCGTCTACCTCGTGGACAGTGGTGGTGCCAACCTGCCGAACCAGGACGAGGTGTTCCCGGACCGCGACCATTTCGGGCGGATCTTCTACAACCAGGCGCGGATGTCGGCCAAGGGCATCGCACAGATCGCCGTGGTCATGGGCAGTTGCACAGCGGGCGGGGCCTATGTGCCCGCCATGTCGGACGTGTCCATCATCGTCAAGGAACAGGGCACGATCTTCCTGGCCGGGCCGCCACTGGTCAAGGCGGCGACGGGAGAGGTGGTGACAGCCGAGGACCTGGGCGGCGGCGACGTTCATACGCGCCTGTCTGGTGTGGCCGACTACCTGGCCGAGGATGACGCCCATGCGCTGGCCTTGGCGCGGCGGGCGGTCGGATCGCTTGGGGGGCATGGGTGCAAAGCACCCATCCTACAGGGCGAAGCGCCGGCCTATGACCCGGATGAACTCCTCGGCGTGGTGCCTGCCGATCTGCGTACGCCCTATGACATCCGCGAGGTCATCGCGCGGATCGTGGACGGCTCCTATTTCGACGAGTTCAAGCCCCGCTTCGGCGAGACGCTGGTCTGCGGTTTCGCGAAGCTTGAGGGCATGGATGTGGGCATCATCGCCAACAACGGCGTGCTCTTTTCGGAAAGCGCCTCCAAGGGGGCGCATTTCGTCGAGCTGTGTTCGCAGCGCCGCATCCCCTTGGTTTTCCTGCAGAACATCACCGGCTTCATGGTCGGCCGCAAGTACGAGAACGAGGGCATCGCGCGCCACGGCGCCAAGATGGTCACCGCTGTCGCCACCACCTCGGTGCCCAAGGTGACGGTGCTGGTCGGCGGCAGTTTCGGGGCGGGCAACTACGGCATGGCGGGCCGCGCCTACCAGCCGCGCTTCCTGTGGACTTGGCCCAACAGCCGGATCTCGGTCATGGGCGGCGCCCAGGCGGCGGGCGTGCTGGCCACGGTGAAACGCGATGCCATCGAACGCTCGGGCGGCACCTGGTCCGAGGAGGAAGAGGCCGAGTTCAAGCGCCCGACGCTGGAGATGTTCGAGGAACAGTCGCATCCGCTCTACGCCTCTGCCCGGCTCTGGGATGACGGCATCGTGGACCCGCGCAAGACCCGGCAAGTCCTGGCGCTGTCCCTGCGTGCCGCGCTGAACAAGCCGGTCGAGGAGACACGCTTTGGCGTGTTCCGGATGTGATGCCTGCGCAAGCACCGACTTGCGCAGGCGGTGGCCAAGGTCATACCCGCGCAGCGGATGTGACAGGCCACACGGCAACCACTTCTATCGAAAGGCCGAACGCATGAAGTTTCGCGGTCAGGTTGAAGACTGTTTCTTGTTGGTTGAGAAGGGTTTGGCCGTGATGCTGAACCGTATTGAGGGTATGCCGAAAACGGGAATGCGGGTTTGCATCGGCGAAACCGAAACGCGAATTATCGACGTCGGTCGCAATTCAACAGATGGGCAGCCGGTTTCTACCCGCGATTGCCTGACCGGGCGGACATGTTCGCCTTATGGGTTCATCCTGATCGATTTTCTTGAGCAACGCCCGAAGCGCGGCGTGTGGGTCGAAGAGGCAAGGGACAATGACCATGTTTGACACCATCCTGATTGCAAACCGGGGCGAGATCGCGGCCCGTGTCATCCGCACCGCCCGTGCGATGGGCCTGCGCACCGTGGCCGTGCATTCCGACGTGGATGCCGACGCCTTGCACGTGGCGCTGGCGGACGAGGCGGTCTGTATCGGCGGCGCGGCACCGTCGCAAAGCTACTTGCGGACCGACCGGATCATCGAGGCCGCGCAAACCACCGGCGCGCAGGCGATCCACCCGGGCTATGGCTTTCTCAGCGAGAACCCGGATTTCGTCGAGGCGGTCGAGGCGGCGGGCCTGACCTTTGTCGGGCCTTCGGCGCAGGCGATCCGCCAGATGGGGCTCAAGGACGCGGCCAAGCGGCTGATGGACGAGGCTGGCGTACCCGTAGTGCCCGGCTACATGGGCGAGGATCAGGACCCCGGCCACCTGGAGGTCGAGGCACACCGTGTCGGCTATCCGCTGCTGATCAAGGCGGTCGCGGGCGGCGGCGGCAAGGGGATGCGGCTGGTCGAGGCGCCCGAGGAATTTGTCGACGCGCTGGAGAGGGCCAAGGCCGAGGCGCTGACCGCCTTCGGAAACGATGCAGTGCTGATCGAGAAATACATCCAGCGCCCGCGCCATATCGAGGTGCAGGTCTTTGGCGACGGAACGCGGGCGGTGCACCTTTTCGAACGCGACTGTTCCCTGCAACGCCGCCACCAGAAGGTGATCGAGGAGGCGCCTGCGCCCGGCATGACCGAGGAGATGCGCGCCGCGATGGGGGCCGCCGCCGTGCGCGCCGCCGAGGCCATCGGCTACAAGGGCGCGGGCACGGTGGAATTCATCGTGGACGGAGCCAACGGCCTGCGCCCTGACGGGTTCTGGTTCATGGAGATGAACACCCGCCTGCAGGTGGAACACCC
>NZ_JARAMO010000068.1:0-1034 GCF_028807275.1 Mameliella sp. AT18 | reverse complement strand
GGGGTGAGCCCGTCGAGGCTCGTGTGGGGTCTCTTGCTCATCACGGGTATCCTTCGAGCCTTTTACTCTCCGGTAAATCCGGGACGGTTCACGTCGGTCGGCTCGTCTGAAACCGTCGGCGTTTCATGAAGGACCCTGACACCGGCAAGCGACAGGCCCGTCCGAACCCGCCGGAGGTGTGGGTGATCAAAGATGTTCCAAACATGAGGATCATCGAAGACAATCTCTGGTTTCGGGTGAAGCGTCGGCAAGGCGCGTTCCGAAGAACCGGGTTCACGGGCGACAGAACGTGGCCGTTGGCCGCGTGATCTGCTTTCAGGGCTGTTGAACTGCGGGCACTGTGGTGCAGGCTACATCATGATCAGTGCGTCGCGTTACGGATGTTCTGCGGCTCGGAACCGCGGAACCTGCGATAATCGGCGCAGCATCGCACGGACGATCGTCGAGGCACGCGTGCTGAACGGACTTCAGCATCATCTGATGCAGCCCGAGCTCGTTTCCGAGTTCATTCGGACCTTCCAGGACGAGATACAGAAGGAACGTTTGGCCACACTGGCCCCCCGGACCGAGGACGAACGTCGCCTCGCAAAGGTGGTGAAGGAGATCGACAGGATCGTAACAGCGATCACCGAAGGACTGTTCCATCAGAGCATGAAGGCGAAGATGGATACTCTGAAGGCGGAGCGAGCTGAGTTGGAGGCTAGGCTTTCTGCCACTCCGGCGCCAGAACCTGTGGCGCTGCACCCGGGGCTCTCGGATATCTATGCCCGGAAGGTGGCAGACCTCGCAGCGACACTCAACGCACCAGACACTCGGTCGGAGGCAGCGAAACTCCTGCGGAGGCTTGTCGACAGGATTGTTCTGCATTGTTCTGCACCCCGACGCGGATGCACCAAACGGCCATGAGATTGAGCTTTTCGGGGAACTTGGAGCGATCTTATCGTTTCGCGTCGGTGAGTTACCGGAAACGCCGAAAGCCCGCCTTATGGGCGGGCTTTATGGTAATTTGGTTGCGGGGGTAGGATTTGAACCTA
>NZ_JARAMO010000067.1:0-25262 GCF_028807275.1 Mameliella sp. AT18 | reverse complement strand
TTGCCGCGTTCAAACTTTTCCTTTGCCATTGTATTGGCTCCCTTTTTCTTGTCGTGCGGTGCGCAAATCTGCGCACCCTACGGGCTGGTGTAGGGTGCGCCTTTACGGCGCACCGCCGGTTACGCGTACTTGGCCTGGATCTCGTCCGAGATGTTCTGCGGCACGGGATCGTAGTGCGAGAACTGCATCGTGAACTGCGCACGGCCCGAAGACATCGAACGCAGGGTGTTGATGTAGCCGAACATGTTGGCCAGCGGGACGTTGGCGTTGATCGCCACCGCATTGCCGCGCGGTTCCTGGCCAGACACCTGGCCACGACGCGAGGTCAGGTCGCCGATGATACCGCCGGTGTATTCTTCCGGGGTGATCACTTCGACCTTCATCATCGGCTCCAGCAGCTTCGCGCCGGCCTTGCGGAGACCTTCGCGCATGCACATGCGGCTGGCGATCTCGAAGGCCAGGACCGACGAGTCGACGTCGTGGAACTTACCGTCGAGCAGCGCCACCTTGAAGTCGATGACCGGGAAACCTGCCAGCGGACCGGAGTCCATGACCGACTTGATGCCCTTTTCGACACCCGGGATGTATTCCTTCGGAACCGCACCACCAACGATACGGGATTCGAAGGTGTACCCTTCGCCCGGCTCGGTCGGGGTGATCTCCAGCTTGACTTCGGCGAACTGACCCGAACCACCCGACTGTTTCTTGTGGGTGTAGGTGTGCTCGACCGCGTGGCCGATGGTTTCACGATAGGCCACCTGCGGCGCACCGATGTTCGCCTCGACCTTGAATTCCCGCTTGAGACGGTCAACCAGGATGTCCAGGTGAAGTTCGCCCATGCCCTTCATGATGGTCTGACCCGATTCCAGGTCGGTTTCCACGCGGAAGGACGGGTCTTCTGCGGCCAGACGGGCCAGACCCTGGGACATCTTTTCCTGGTCGCCCTTGGTCTTGGGCTCGACCGCGATCTCGATCACCGGCTCCGGGAAGGTCATGGTTTCCAGAACCACCGGCGCCTTGGCGTCGCAGAGGGTATCACCGGTGGTGGTGTCCTTCAGACCCGCCAGCGCGATGATGTCGCCTGCAAAGGCTTCTTCGATCTCTTCGCGGTTGTTCGAGTGCATCATCATCATACGACCGATGCGCTCTTTCTTGCCCTTGGTCGCGTTGAGGATGTTGTCACCCTTGTTCATCACGCCGGAGTAGATCCGGGTGAAGGTCAGCGAACCGACGAAGGGGTCGTTCATGATCTTGAACGCGAGGCCGGCGAAGGGCATCGAGTCGTCGGCACGACGCGCGATGTTCCGCGTTTCGGTCTCGTCGTCCGGTGCGAAGCCCATGTAGTCGACCACGTCCAGCGGGCTGGGCAGGTAGTCGATCACGGCGTTGAGCAGCGGCTGGACACCCTTGTTCTTGAAGGCAGAACCACCCAGGACCGGCACGAAGTGCAGGTTCAGCGTGCCCTTGCGCAGCAGTTTGCGCAGGGTCGCCACGTCGGGCTCTTCACCTTCCAGGTAGGCTTCCATCGCGTCGTCGTCTTCTTCGACGGCGGCCTCGATCATCTTGCCACGCCACTCTTCGGCCATGTCCTTGAGTTCCGCACGGATCTCTTCCTGGAACCAGGTCGCGCCGAGGTCATCGCCGCGCCAGACCCATTCCTTCATCGTGACGAGGTCGATCAGGCCTTCCAGTTCGGACTCGGCGCCGATCGGGATACCGACGGGAACGGCGCGGGCGCCGGTGCGGTCCTCGATCATGCGGACGCAGTTGAAGAAGTCCGCGCCGATCTTGTCCATCTTGTTGACGAAGACGATCCGCGGAACCTTGTAGCGGTCAGCCTGACGCCACACGGTTTCGGTCTGCGGCTCGACACCGGCGTTGGCGTCCAGAACACAGACGGCACCGTCGAGAACCGCCAGCGAACGCTCGACTTCGATGGTGAAGTCGACGTGGCCGGGGGTGTCGATGATGTTCAGGCGGTGTTTCAGGGAATCCGGCTCGGTGCCGTTCTCGGTGCGCTCCCAGAAGGTGGTGGTCGCAGCCGAGGTAATGGTGATCCCGCGTTCCTGTTCCTGCTCCATCCAGTCCATCGTCGCGGCGCCGTCATGCACCTCGCCGATGTTGTGCGACTTGCCGGTGTAGAACAGGATGCGTTCGGAACAGGTGGTCTTGCCGGCGTCGATATGCGCCATGATACCGAAGTTCCGGTAACGCTCGAGGGGATAATCGCGTGCCATAGGGCTTGTCCTCAGAAGAATTGTTTACCAGCGGTAATGGCTGAACGCCTTGTTGGCGTCGGCCATCTTGTGGGTGTCTTCGCGCTTCTTAACGGCGGCACCGCGTGACTGCACTGCGTCAATCAGCTCGCCGGCGAGGCGTTCTTCCATGGTGTTTTCATTGCGGGCGCGCGAGGCGTTGATCAGCCAGCGGATGGCCAGGGCTTCGCGGCGCTCGGGGCGCACTTCGACCGGAACCTGGTAGGTGGCACCACCAACGCGGCGCGAGCGGACCTCGACCGACGGCTTGATGTTGTCCAGCGCCTCGTGGAAGATTTCCACCGGCGCGCGCTTGACCTTGGCTTCGACCCGGTCGAGCGCGTTGTAGACGATGCGTTCGGCGGCGGATTTCTTGCCGTCGTACATCAGGTTGTTCATGAACTTGGTCAGGACGCGATCGCCATACTTGGCGTCGGGCAGGACTTCGCGTTTCTCAGCGGCGTGACGACGAGACATCTGTGTATCCTCTTACTTGGGACGCTTGGCGCCGTATTTCGAACGACGCTGCTTCCGGTCCTTGACGCCCTGGGTATCCAGAACACCGCGCAGAATGTGGTAACGCACGCCGGGAAGGTCTTTGACACGACCGCCACGGATCAGGACCACCGAGTGCTCCTGAAGGTTGTGGCTTTCACCGGGGATGTAGCTGATCACCTCGTAACCGTTGGTCAGACGCACCTTGGCCACCTTACGCATAGCCGAGTTCGGCTTCTTCGGCGTGGTGGTGTAGACGCGGGTGCAGACGCCGCGTTTCTGCGGGCACTGCTCAAGGTGCTGCGACTTCGAGCGCTTGACTTTGGGCTGCCGCGGCTTGCGGATCAGCTGTTGGATCGTGGGCATTCCGGTTATTTCCCCGTGCTTCTCACAAATGTGCTGCACGGGCCTTCCCGTGCGGAGGTTCAGGTTCTGGCATCGCGCGCGATCACGCGGGCCGGTTCGTGTGCCGCTGCCAAGACGTGATGGCAAACGACGAAAAAACCGCATCCGTTTCCGTACCGAGGAAACGACGCGGTGGGTGTTCAGAGGATCGGGGCGATAGTGGCCCGGATCATGACCGCCTGGTTATGTAAGGACGCAATCAGCCCGAAGTCTGACGCGGATTAGCGGGGCGTATAGGGGGAGTCGCGGACCTTGTCAACAGCCCTGCGGGCTTGCCGGAACAGGGCGGCAATGCCATTCAAGGGCAACCGCTTCGCACAAGGGGGCAAGGGATGCAAGTCATCGGATTCTGCCGGTTTTCCTACCCCGCCGAGGGCGGTTTTCAGGTGGCGCATTCCAGTCTCGAAGAACGGATGGCCTACCTCTATGCGCCCGACCGGATGGAAGAGCGGTTTCGGCATTTCGAATGCCTCTGCCTGCCGGGTCTGAGGGCGCAGACCGATCCGGATTTCCTGTTCGCTATCCTGGTCGGCGACGCCATGCCGACCGGGTGGCTGGAACGGCTTGCCGCCCTGGTCGAGGGCTTTCCGCAGGCTGTCATCGTCTCGCGCCCGCCCGGTCCGCATCGGCAAGTCTGTCAGGACGTCATCAATTCGCTGCGGGAGCCGGGGCAGCCCTGCCTGCAATTCCGCCATGATGACGACGACGCCGTGGCGGTGGACTTCGTTCAGGACCTGCGGCAAGCAGCCCGCGACGTGGCGCCCTTGCTGGACCGGCACCGGCTGGTCGGGTTCGACTGGAACCGTGGGTACATCGGACGCCCGGATGCAAAGGGGATCTGCGCGGAACTGCAGGTCACGCCCTATTGGGGGGTGGCCCAGGCCATCGCCGCCCGGCCTGGTGCCAGGCAAACCATCATGAACTTTGCCCATAACAAGCTGAACCAGTTCATGCCCACGGTGACCTTTACCGACAAGGCGATGTACCTGCGCGGGCACAACGACCACAACGACTCTCGGCAGAAGAAACACGTCAAACCGGTCGCCCTGCCCCGACTCGACGCCGAAGCCGAGGCCGAGCTGAAGGCCCGCTTCGCAATCGATGCCGATCACGTCCGTCAGGTGTTTGCCTGATCCTTCAAGCGCGCAAGTGACCGGCGGATGATCACCCGGTGGGCAGGACCGACCACGGCCATGTACAGGCGGCCAAAGCCATTGTGCGTCACGACCGACGAGGTGATCGTGACGTGACCGCCCGAGCAGGCGATACAGGTCATCACATCCAGGTGCCGGTCGCGCTCTGTCAGCACCAGGACCTCCGGTGTTGCCTGCTCCACCAGGAAGAAATCCAGCTTCTCGCCTTCGGTCGCGGCCGCTGGAGTACGTCCCGAGAAGCCCCGGATAGGTCGTACGCCAAAGGGCGCGCTCAGCGCATCCCGGACGCGAAATGCCCAACCGAACCGTTGCGCCATCCAGCCGGACAGATGCCCATAGGTCTGGATCGGGGTCAGTGGCCTGGCAAGGGTGACGGATTGGATATCCAGGAAATTCAACCGGCTACGCGGCGCGACAATCCGCAGTTGAGACGTTTCGATCTGCATGGGCAACCTTGTGTCACGTCCGGCCGCGATGCGCAAAGCCGCCATGCCGTTCCCGTGGCCAAGAAAAAACGCCCCCGCGGATCGCGGGGGCGTTTTCGATGTCAGAGCCCTTGGGCCGTGGCAATCACTCGCGGCTTTCCGGAGTGTCGACGATCAGGGTGTCGAACTCGTCACCGCCCACGACGTCGTCGCCCATCGTTTCCGGGGCGGCCAGCGCGGCGGCCGCTTCGGCCTCCTCGCGGCGTGCCTCGATCACGACGTTGTCGCGGTCCTGGGCGATGCGGCGCACCTTCTGGGTCGCGCCACCGGTGCCCGCCGGGATCAGGCGGCCCACGATGACGTTTTCCTTGAGGCCGACCAGCTTGTCCTTCTTGCCCTGAACCGAGGCCTCGGTCAGCACGCGGGTGGTCTCCTGGAAGGAGGCCGCAGAGATGAACGAGCGGGTCTGCAACGAGGCCTTGGTGATGCCCAGCAGGATCGGTTCACCCTGCGCCGGACGACCACCCTTCTTCTCGGCCTTGGCGTTGGCCTCGTCGAATTCGACCTTGTCGACGTGCTCACCCTTGAGCAGCGTGGTGTCGCCCGAGTCCAGGATCTCCCACTTCTGCAGCATCTGGCGAACGATGACCTCGACGTGCTTGTCGTTGATCTTCACGCCCTGCAGTCGATAGACATCCTGCACCTCGTCGATCATGTAGTTGGCAAGGGCCTCGATCCCCATGATCGACAGGATGTCGTGCGGGGCCGGGTTGCCGTCCATGATGTAGTCGCCCTTCTGGACGTAGTCGCCCTCGCCCACCGGGATGTGCTTGCCCTTGGGGATCATGTATTCCTTGGGCTCGAGGTTCTCGTCCGCGGGTTCGATGGTGATACGGCGCTTGTTCTTGTAGTCCTTGCCAAAGCGCACGTAGCCGTCGATCTCGGCGATGATGGCGTGATCCTTCGGACGGCGCGCCTCGAAGAGTTCGGCCACACGCGGCAGACCACCGGTGATGTCCTTCGTCTTCGCACCTTCACGCGGGATACGCGCCACGACGTCACCTGCCTTGACCTCCTGCCCGTCTTCACAGGACAGGATGGCGTCCACGGACATCGGGTAGGTGATCGGGTTGCCCGCATCGTTGCGCACCGGCTCGCCGTCGGCATCCATCAGGATGATCTCGGGCTTGAGCTCGTTGCCCTTGGGCGCGGCCCGCCAGTCGATCACGATCTTCTGGGTCATGCCGGTGGCATCGTCGGTCTCGTCGCGCACGGCGATGCCCGTCACCAGGTCGACGTGCTTGGCGATACCGTCCTTCTCGGCGATGATCGGCAGGGTGTAGGGGTCCCACTCGAACAGCTTGTCGCCGCGCTTGACCTCCTGGCCTTCGTCCACGAACAGCTTGGAACCGTAGCCCATCTTGTGGGATGCGATTTCCTCGCCCTGGTCGTTCATGATCAGAACCTGCATGTTCCGGTTCATGACGATCTGCTCGCCCGCGGCATTGGTGATGATGCCGGGGTTCGCAAAGGCGATCTTGCCGTTCTGGCTGGCTTCCAGGAAGGACCGCGAGGACCCCTGCGCAACGCCGCCCATGTGGAAGGTCCGCATGGTCAGCTGCGTACCGGGTTCACCGATCGACTGCGCCGCGATGATGCCCACAGCTTCGCCAGTGTTCACCATCGTGCCGCGCGCCAGGTCACGACCATAGCAGGTCGCGCAGACGCCTTCCTCGGCCTCGCAGGTCAGGGGCGAACGGATGCGCGCGGTCTGCAGGCCGGACTCCTCGACGGTGTCGGCCATGCGTTCGTCGATCAGCTCGCCTTCGCGGACCATCATGTCGCCGGTCTCGGGGTGCAGCAGGTCCTCTGCCGCGACGCGGCCCAGGATGCGTTCGCCCAGCGTCGCCACGACTTCGCCGTCGTTCACCGCCGCTTCGGCAGTGATCGCGCGGTCAGTGCCGCAGTCCGTCATGCGGATGATACAGTCCTGCGCGACGTCCACCAGACGGCGGGTCAGGTAACCCGAGTTAGCCGTCTTGAGCGCGGTGTCCGACAGGCCCTTACGGGCACCGTGGGTGGAGTTGAAGTACTCCAGAACGGTCAGGCCTTCCTTGAAGTTCGAGATGATCGGCGTCTCGATGATGTCGCCGTTCGGCTTCGCCATCAGGCCGCGCATCGCGCCCAGCTGTTTCATCTGCGTGACCGAGCCACGGGCCTTGGAGTGGGCCATCATGTAGACCGAGTTCGGTTCCATTTCGGCCCCGTTCTCGTCCTCGCGCCGGGCGGAGATGGTGTTCATCATCGCCTCGGTGACCTTGTCGTTACACTTCGACCAGGCGTCCACGACCTTGTTGTACTTTTCGCCCTGGGTGATCAGGCCGTCCATGTACTGCTGTTCAAAGTCCTTCACCTGGTCGCGAGTCTCGTCGACCAGTTCCCACTTGTTGTCGGGGATGACCATGTCGTCCTTGCCGAACGAGATGCCCGCCTTGAAGGCCTCGACAAAGCCCAGGCGCATGATCTGGTCACAGAAGATCACCGATTCCTTCTGACCGCAGTAGCGGTAGACGGTGTCGATGACGGTCTGCACGTCGCCCTTGCGCAGCAGACGGTTGACCAGTTCGAAGGGCGCCTTGGCATTCAACGGCAGCAACCCGCCGATGCGAACACGGCCCGGGGTGGTTTCGACCCGTTCCCAGACCTCGTTGCCCTCTTCGTCGATCTGCGGCATCCGGCAGGTGATCTTGGCATGCAGGTGCACCTCGCCCGAGTCCAGCGCGTGCTGAACCTCTTCCGGCGAGGAGAAGATCATGCCTTCGCCCTTCATGCCGTCGCGGGCGATGGTCACGTAGTAGAGACCAAGGATCATGTCCTGCGACGGAACGATGATCGGTGCGCCGTTGGCGGGCGACAGGACGTTGTTCGTCGACATCATCAGGACGCGCGCTTCCAGCTGCGCCTCGAGGCTCAGCGGCACGTGCACGGCCATCTGGTCACCGTCGAAGTCGGCGTTGAAGGCCGAGCAGACCAGCGGGTGCAGCTGGATCGCCTTGCCTTCGATCAGCGTGGGCTCAAACGCCTGGATGCCCAGACGGTGCAGCGTGGGCGCACGGTTCAGCAGAACCGGGTGCTCGCGGATGACCTCGTCGAGGATGTCCCAGACCTCGGGACGCTCTTTCTCGACCAGCTTCTTCGCCTGCTTCACGGTGCTGCTGAGGCCCTTGGCCTCCAGCCGCGAGTAGATGAACGGCTTGAACAGCTCGAGCGCCATCTTCTTGGGCAGGCCGCACTGGTGCAGTTTCAGCTCCGGCCCGGTCACGATGACCGAACGGCCCGAGAAGTCGACGCGCTTGCCCAGAAGGTTCTGACGGAAGCGGCCCTGCTTGCCCTTCAGCATATCGCTGAGCGACTTCAGCGGACGCTTGTTGGCGCCGGTGATGACGCGGCCACGACGTCCGTTGTCGAACAGGGCGTCCACGGATTCCTGCAGCATCCGCTTTTCGTTGCGGACGATGATGTCCGGCGCGCGCAGTTCGATCAGCCGCTTGAGGCGGTTGTTCCGGTTGATGACGCGGCGGTACAGGTCGTTCAGGTCGGAGGTCGCAAAGCGGCCACCGTCCAGCGGCACCAGCGGGCGCAGTTCCGGCGGGATCACCGGCACGACGGTCAGGATCATCCACTCGGGGCGGTTGCCCGACTCGAGGAAGGATTCCACGACCTTCAGGCGCTTGATGATCTTCTTGGGCTTCAGCTCGCCGGTGGCTTCCTTGAGGTCGGCGCGCAGGTTTTCTGCCTCGGCCTCCAGGTCGATCGCGGCCAGCATCTCGCGGATCGCCTCGGCGCCGATGTTGGCGGTGAAGGCGTCCATGCCGTACTGGTCCTGGGCATCCAGGAATTCTTCCTCGGTCATCATCTGACCGTAGGTGAGATCCGTCAGACCGGGTTCGATCACGACGTAGTTTTCGAAATACAGGACGCGTTCCAGATCACGCAGCGTCATGTCCAGCATCAGGCCGATGCGCGAGGGCAGCGACTTGAGGAACCAGATATGGGCGCAGGGCGCGGCCAGCTCGATGTGGCCCATGCGCTCGCGGCGGACCTTTTGCAGCGTGACTTCGACGCCGCATTTCTCGCAGACGACGCCGCGATATTTCATGCGCTTGTACTTGCCGCAGAGGCATTCGTAATCCTTGATCGGGCCAAAGATACGCGCGCAGAACAGGCCGTCACGCTCGGGCTTGAACGTACGGTAGTTGATGGTTTCCGGCTTCTTGATCTCGCCGAAGGACCACGAGAGGATCCGTTCCGGCGACGCCAGCGACACCTTGATCTCGTCAAAGGTTTTTACCGGAGCAACAGGGTTGAACGGGTTGTTTGTGAGTTCTTGGTTCATTTTAGTCTCCCCAAACGGGTAAATATCCAAAGATGGCGGCGTCGAGGGCTATTCCAATCAAGGCAAGGCCCCAGACAAAGGCTTCGGGACGCCAGGGATCGTACCAAGGGCTGTCTTTACCGCCCGGCCAGAACGCTGCGCAAAGCAACGTTACGCCGACCGGAAAGAAAACGTAGACAACCCACACAGGTGCAACCACCGATGCAATTCCCTCACTCTGCATCTTCCTCCGTATCCAGGAGTTCCATGTTGAGGCCCAGACCCCGAACCTCCTTGACAAGAACATTGAACGATTCCGGCACGCCCGCCTCGAAGTTGTCCTCACCCTTGACGATCGACTCGTAGACCTTGGTCCGGCCCGCCACGTCGTCCGACTTCACCGTCAGCATCTCCTGCAGGGTGTAGGCGGCGCCGTAAGCTTCCAGGGCCCAGACCTCCATCTCACCGAAGCGCTGACCGCCGAACTGCGCCTTACCACCCAGCGGCTGCTGCGTGACGAGCGAGTACGGCCCCGTCGAACGGGCGTGGATCTTGTCGTCGACCAGGTGGTGCAGTTTCAGCAGGTATTTCACACCCACCGTCACCCGGCGCGAGAACTTCTCGCCCGTGCGGCCGTCGAACAGGTCGGACTGGCCGCTCTGATCGAACCCGGCACGCTTGAGCGCGTCGTTCACATCGGCTTCCTTGGCACCGTCAAAGACCGGGGTCGCAATCGGCACGCCACGGGTGACGTTGCTTGCCGCTTCCAGCAGGTCTTCTTCTTCGAGCGGCTCCAGACCTTCCTGATAGACCTCGTCGCCATAGGCAATCCGCAGCGCTTCGCGCACCGGGGTCAGGTCACCCGACCGGCGGTACTCTTGCAGCGCCTCGTCCACCTCGATGCCGAGGCCGCGCGCGGCCCAGCCCATGTGGGTCTCGAGGATCTGACCGACGTTCATCCGCGAAGGCACGCCCAGCGGGTTGAGGCAGAAGTCGACCGGCGTCCCGTCCGCGAGGAAGGGCATGTCCTCCTGCGGCACGACGCGCGACACGACACCCTTGTTGCCGTGACGGCCGGCCATCTTGTCGCCCGGCTGCAGCTTGCGCTTCACCGCGATGAAGACCTTGACCATCTTCATCACGCCCGGGGGCAGGTCGTCGCCACGGCGGACCTTTTCGACCTTGTCCTCGAAACGGGCATCCAGGGCGCGCTTCTGCACCTCGTACTGCTCGTGCAGGGCCTCGACGTGCTTGGCGTCCTCTTCCTCGCCCAGGGCCAGCTGCCACCACTGACCACGGGTCAGGGTTTCCAGAAGCTCCTCGGTGATTTCCGAGTTCGACTTGATGCCTTTCGGCCCCTTCACGGCAGTCTTGCCCAGGATCATACCTTTGAGGCGGGCATAGATGTTGCGGTCGAGGATCGCCAGCTCGTCGTCCCGGTCACGGGCCAGCTGTTCGATCTCTTCCCGCTCGATCTGCAGCGCACGTTCGTCCTTTTCGACGCCGTGGCGGTTGAACACCCGGACCTCGACGACAGTCCCGTAATCGCCCGGTTTGACCCGCAGCGAGGTGTCGCGCACGTCGCTTGCCTTTTCACCGAAGATGGCGCGGAGAAGTTTTTCTTCCGGCGTCATCGGGCTTTCGCCCTTGGGGGTGATCTTGCCCACCAGGATGTCGCCCGGCTCTACGTCGGCCCCGATATAAACGATGCCCGCCTCGTCGAGGTTGCGCAGGGCTTCCTCGCCGACGTTGGGAATGTCGCGGGTGATCTCTTCCGGCCCAAGCTTGGTGTCCCGCGCCGCCACTTCGAATTCCTCGATGTGGACGGAGGTGAACACGTCATCCTTGGCGATCCGCTCGGAGATCAGGATCGAGTCCTCGTAGTTGTAGCCGTTCCAGGGCATGAAGGCGACGATGACGTTCTTGCCAAGCGCCAGTTCCCCCATGTCGGTGGACGGACCGTCCGCGATGACCTCGTTCTTGCCGACCTTCTGACCCACCTTCACCAGCGGTTTCTGGTTGATGCAGGTGTTCTGGTTCGACCGCTGGAACTTGCGCATCCGGTAGATGTCGACGCCCGGGTCGCCGGGTTCCATATCTTCGGTGGCGCGCACGACGATCCGCATCGCGTCGACCTGGTCGATGATCCCGGCCCGTTTGGCCAGAACCGCCGCGCCGGAATCCCGCGCCACGACTTCCTCGATGCCAGTGCCGACCAGCGGCGCCTCGGCGCGCAGGGTCGGAACCGCCTGACGCTGCATGTTCGACCCCATCAGGGCGCGGTTGGCGTCGTCGTTTTCCAGGAACGGGATGAGCGAAGCGGCAACCGAGACCAGCTGTTTCGGCGATACGTCGATCAGGTCGACGTTTTCCGACGGAGACAGCGTGTAGTCACCGGATTTCCGGGTCGACACCAGGTCGTTCTCGAACCGGCCGTCGTCGTCCAGTTTCGCGTTGGCCTGCGCCACGGTGTGGCGCATTTCCTCGGTCGCGGACATGTAGTGCACCTCGTCGGTGACGACACGGTCCTTGACCACGCGATAGGGGGTCTCGATAAAGCCGTACTTGTTCACGCGGGCAAAGGTTGCCAGCGAGTTGATCAGACCGATGTTCGGGCCTTCCGGCGTTTCAATCGGGCACATCCGGCCATAGTGCGTCGGGTGAACGTCGCGCACCTCGAAGCCGGCCCGCTCACGCGTCAGGCCGCCCGGTCCAAGCGCCGAAAGACGGCGCTTGTGCGTCACTTCGGACAGCGGGTTGGTCTGGTCCATGAACTGCGACAGCTGCGACGAACCGAAGAATTCGCGCACGGCGGCGGCCGCCGGTTTCGCGTTGATCAGGTCCTGCGGCATGACGGTGTCGATCTCGACCGACGACATGCGCTCCTTGATGGCGCGCTCCATGCGCAGCAGGCCGACGCGGTACTGGTTTTCCATCAACTCGCCGACGGAGCGGACACGACGGTTGCCCAGGTGGTCGATGTCGTCGATGTCGCCCTTGCCGTCACGCAGGTCCACCAGCGCCTTGATGCAGGCAACGATGTCCTCACGGTCCAGCGTGCGCTGGGTGTCCGGCTTTTCAAGCGCCAGGCGCATGTTCATCTTGACCCGGCCCACGGCGGAGAGGTCGTAACGCTCGGAGTCGAAGAACAGCGTGTCAAAGAGCGACGAGGCGGCTTCGACGGTGGGCGGCTCGCCCGGACGCATCACGCGATAGATGTCCATCAGCGCGGTGTTGCGGTCCATGTTCTTGTCCTGCGCCATCGTGTTGCGCATGTACGGACCGACATTGACGTTATCGATGTCCAGGACGGGGATGTCGGTGATACCGGCGTCCAGCAGCTCTTTCAGAGTGCCACCGGTCACTTCGCCGTCCTTGTCCACGGTCCAGGTCAGTTCGTCCCCGGCCTCGACGTAGATGGCGCCGGTTTCCTCGTTGATGATGTCCTTGGACACGAACTTGCCGACGATGTGCTCGAACGGCACCAGAAGGTTCTGCACCTTGCCTTCGTCGATCAGTTTCTTCACCGCGCGCGGGGTGACTTTCTTGGTGGCCTCGGCAATCACTTCGCCGCTGTCCGCGTCGACCAGGTCAAAGGTCGGACGGGTGCCGCGCACACGCTCGGGGAAGAACTTGGTCGCCCAGCCTTCGCCACGGCGATACTCGAAGTTCACCGTTTCATAGTAGGCGTCCATGATCGCTTCCTGGTCGAGACCCAGGGCGTACAGGAGCGTGGTCACCGGCAGCTTGCGGCGACGGTCGATGCGGGCGAACACGATGTCCTTGGCGTCGAATTCGAAATCGAGCCAGGAGCCGCGGTAGGGAATGATCCGGCAGGCGAACAGCAGTTTGCCCGAGGAATGCGTCTTGCCCTTGTCGTGGTCAAAAAACACGCCGGGCGAACGGTGCATCTGGGAAACGATGACCCGCTCGGTGCCGTTGACGATGAAGGTGCCGTTGGGCGTCATCAGGGGCATGTCGCCCATGAAGACATCCTGCTCCTTGATGTCCTTGACCGACTTGGCGCCGGTGTCTTCATCCACATCGAAGACGATCAGGCGCAGGGTGACCTTCAGCGGTGCGCTGTAGGTCATGTCGCGCTGCATGCACTCCTCGACGTCGTATTTCGGCTTTTCCAGCTCGTAGTTGACGAATTCCAAGACGGCGGTCTCGTTGAAATCCTTGATCGGGAAGACCGACTGGAACACGCCCTTGATGCCCTCGCCATCCATCGGCTGCGGCTGGTCGCCGCTTTCGAGGAACAGCTTGTAGCTGGATTTCTGAACCTCGATGAGGTTCGGCATTTCAAGGACTTCACGAATTTTGCCGTAGTAGCGACGAAGGCGTTTCTGACCGAGGAAACTTTGCGCCATGAGTGGAGCCACCCTTTCCGTGTTCTCTGCCCGCGCGGACCGGCTGTCGGGGGCCACAGCCGCCGGCGCGTCAGTGATGACAGTCAATCAGATCCATTCTCGGCGCGCGTCCCACCGCGTGCCACTCGATCCGTAGTGTCCTGCCTTGGGAAACCCCTCGAGCAAAGGGGCTTGCCAAGACCGGCATTCATGTTCGGGGTTCAGCACAATTTCCGGGGGTCCACCCTTGTCAGGCGTCGATCCGGCGGCATTTTCGGGATGGACGGGACGACTTGGGAACCATGCGCTGACATTTCAATGGGGAGCTGCCGACACCTCGCAATCCAAAAAGCCGATAGCGGGCTCGAATCGCTCGACCCCGCCGGAGACTTCCGAATATTCGGTTAAACACGAGAACGCAAGCCCACAGCAGGAGCTTTGCGATTTCCACACCCGGAGAGAATGGCAAAAGTTAACCCGATCGTCAAGCTGGGATGCGATTTGCGGCGTCTTTCGCCGCCTTCCCGCCAGTCCTGAGCACAGTTGTCGGCACCGTCCGGCGCAAAGAAAAACGCCTCCGGCAGGACCGGAGGCGTTTCGAAATGGACCGGGAAGCAGCTGCCTCCCGCCAGATCACTTGAGCTCGATTTCCGCGCCTGCTTCTTCGAGCTTCTTCTTGATTTCCTCGGCTTCGTCCTTGGAAACGCCTTCTTTGACAGCCTTGCCGCCGGCCTCGACCAGCTCTTTGGCTTCTTTCAGGCCCAGGCCGGTGATGCCGCGGACTTCCTTGATCACGTTGATCTTCTTGTCGCCGGCCGACTTCAGGATGACGTCGAACTCGGTCTGCTCCTCGGCGGCTTCGCCACCGGCGTCGCCGGCCGGACCGGCCATCATGACGGCGCCACCGGCTGCCGGCTCGATGCCGTATTCGTCCTTGAGGATGGTTTTCAGTTCTTGTGCCTCGAGCAGGGTCAGGCCCACGATTTGCTCGGCGAGTGCTTTAAGATCAGCCATTTTGAGACTCTTTCCGTTTAGATGTGTTTTCCAACGTCAGGGAGAATTCCCCACGAGGGTCATTGCGGTTTGCCTTACGCCGCTTCCTGCTTTTCCTCGATGGTCGACAGGATGGAGGCGATGTTCGAAGCAGGTGCACCAATGGCACCGGCGATGTTCGAAGCGGGTGCGCCGATGCAGCCGACGATCGACGCGATGAGTTCGTCGCGCGACGGCATTTTCGACACGGCTTCGACACCGGCCCGGTCCAGGGTCGTTCCACCCATCGACCCGCCAAGGATTTCGAATTTCTTGTTGTCCTTGGCAAAGTCCTCGACGACCTTGGCCGCAGCCACGGGGTCATCGGAGTAGGTGAGAACAGTCATGCCGCCCAGGAGCGGTGCGATACCTTCGCACTGCGTTCCGTCGACGGCGATCCTGGCGAGCCTGTTCTTGGCGACACGGACCACGGCATCCCCGTTACGGGCACGACCACGGAGGTCCGTCATTTCGGCAACCGTGAGACCTTCGTAGCGGGCAACCACCACGACGCCAGAGCTTTCGAAGACCTGGCCGAGTTCCTCGACCACCTTTTCTTTCTGGGCTCTATCCACAGTTTCACTCCAGTTGTTGGAGGGCGGACCCTCCGGCTCTTTCCGGCAAGGTTTCCCCTGCCATTGAAGTCCGAATGAGGGTCGACGCATCCTGTGGGGCACGCGCACGCGGCGCGGCCTGAAAAGATGTCTCTTCCCGTCTCGGGCAGGATTTAATGGCCTCGGCCAACCCACCGTCTCGGACGAAATGCAAACGGCCCACGACGAATCGCGCCCCGCTGTGCAGGGCCGTCTTTAACATCATCCCGCGCGTTGCCAAGGGGGCATCTGCGGGCGCGGCAGGATTTTTGCCTAACCCCCGGCCCGGCGCGCCCGGAAGGCACGGGAAAAGTCGACCGGGTCGGCGATGTCGTACAGCTCGCGGATCAGCGGAGAGATCAGCGCGGCATCCCGGACCGCCTCGAAACTCTCTCCCTGCGCGATGAAACCCTCGGCGTAAAGGAATTCATCCGCGTAACCGGTCAGGTACCAGGCCTTGTCAAAGGGAACGGCGTCCGGCGCGATCTTGTTCACGGTCCGGGCCAGGACATTGGTACAGTTGGAAAACAGCGTGTTGTACCAGCGCGGTTCCTGTTGGATCTCTGCGGTTTCCGCGATGACCGCGCGCAGTACCGCCCGCTGCTGTGCCAGCGGAATGTCCAGCGCGTAGAGGAACAGCTCATCCCCGGCCATTAACTCGCTGTTGCCATACATGTCGCGTTCGGTTGTCCAGACAAAGATATATTCGAAGATCGGCAGCACAGCAGCCTTGGGCGCGCTATAGGCCTCGCCCACCTCGCGCCGCGCCTCGATCGAGGCGACATAGGCCGAGCCATCCTCGAATGCGAAGACCAGCATGGTATGGGCGATTGCGTCGATGCTGCCGAATGGCTCGACCAGGAAATAGGCCTGGCTCAGCCCGTCCGGGTCGATCTCGCGCGTGATCCAGTCCCGCCGCGTTACCGATCCGTCCTCGGCGTAGTTCCAGTCACGGATGTTCTCGATGCGGAAGGTGTTGCCGGTCTGCTCCACGCCGGGTAGGCGGCTGTAATCCGCGCGCCAGTCACGGTCATGCGAAGGCGGCGTCAGCTGCCAGTTCACGAAAAGCCCGCAGATCAGGATCAGCGGCAGCAAGAGTAAAAATCGCTTCATGCCCTCCGCTGTAGCCGATCGACGTCAGGTCAGGAAGACGAGGCGCGTAAAAACGGCTCCTCGGTCCCCACGCCCGTGGCGACCGGCGCGGCGGCCATGCGGTCCGCCAGCACCACCATGAGATCGCGCTTCGACACCGGCTTGCACAACACGTCATCCATGCCTGCGGCACGATAGCCCTGAACCTGGTGGCTCAGCACGTTTGCGGTGACCGCTATGATGCCGGTGCGGGGCGCGCCGCCGTCTTTTTCGAGCCTGCGAATCTCACGCGTTGCGGCGACACCGTCCATGACCGGCATCTGCACGTCCATCAGGACCATGTCGATGCCGCCCGCCCGGACCAATGCCAAGGCTTCTTCGCCGGTTTCGGCGAACTGGACTTCTGCCCCGGTGTTGCGCAGGAAACGGTCCAGGATCAGCCGGTTCGTCGCATTGTCGTCAGCCACCAGGATGCAGCGCCCGGAAAGGTCCGGCGGACGGGCCGTTTCGACCCGGACCTGCAGCGCCTCCTCGGCGCTGGCGGCGCGCAGCGGCAGGTCACAGAAGAATGTGGCGCCATGTCCCGGGCGGCTGACCACCATGAGATCGCCCCCCATCGCCTGGCACAGCTGTCGCGAGATCGTAAGCCCCAGCCCGCTGCCGCCGTGGCGGCGGGTGACACTGGCGTCCGCCTGCAGGAATGGTTCGAAAATGCGGGCCTGCGCCTCACGCTCGATGCCCGGCCCGCTGTCCTGGACCGCGATGACAAGGCGGCTGCCGTCCAGGTCGGGGCGCACGCGCACCATGACGCCCCCGTCCGAGGTGAATTTGACCGCGTTGGCAATCAGGTTGTGCAGGACCTGACGGATGCGGAATTCATCGCCCATCAGGATCGGCGGCAGGTTGTCCTGTATGTCCAGCGTCAGGTACAGGTCCTTTTCCCGCGCCCCCGCTCCGTAGAGCGCGCAAGCCGCCTCGACCAGGCCACGCAAGGCAAAGGGACGGGCCTCGACGCTGAGCTGTCCGGCCTCGATCCGGGACAGGTCCAGCACGTCGTTGATGGTGCCCAGCAGAACCGTGCCGGATTGCTCGATGATCTGCAGGCATTGCGCCTGGTCCTCGGTCAGCTGCGATTCCGAGAGTTCCGAGGCCATGCCGAGGATGCCGTTCAGCGGTGTCCGGATCTCGTGGCTGACATTGGCGAGGAAGCGCGTCTTGGCGGCATTGGCCTCTGCCGCCTCGCGCCGCAACTCGGCCTCCTTGCGCTGACCGCGTCCGGCAAAGAAGATTTCCGCCAGCACGTACAGCATCAGCAGAACCAGCAGCGTAATCGCGCCAAAGTCCGTCAAACGCGTGGCGGTCAGGTCCTCGAATTCATCGAGGACCCGGCTGGCCGGGTTCTGGGTGCCGAAGTTGCCGGACCAGAGCCTCCGGCTGTGGATGGTCAGGTTGTTCAGCCGGTCCACGAGGTGGGACAGTTGGGCCTGCGTCGGTGGCTCGGACGCAAAAAGGATGCCGTCCCCCTCGTGAAGGAACCTGTCGAAGTCGGCCACGAGTTCGTGGAACCCGGTCGATTCACCAAAGGGTTTGGCCCGGACGATATCGACCCTGCTCCACAACACGTCAAAACGCAGTTGCGCGGTTTCCAGATCGACGGTGCCGTGCTCATAGTCCTTGAGGATGCCGATCAAGCGCTGGCTCTCGAAGTTGAGCTCGCTGATGCTCCACAGCATGGTGTTGAGGTTGCGAACTGTCAGCTCGCGCGAGACGCCGTGGGCGCGGTTGTAATCCAGCAGCAGCGCGGCCAGCCCCAGCGCGATGGTGATCGCGATCAGGGCCCGAAGGGTGCGCGCATTTGTGCGGATCTGCTCCATGCCGGCGATCAGGGTTTGACCGTCAGGCGCTGCAACTGCCAGATCATCCGCGAGCTGTGCAGTTCGTTCACGTCCTCCGGCGTGGGAGCCGGGTAGACGATCCAGATCGGCCCCTTGTTGCGGACGCGCATCGGCTGTCCGTCCTGTTCGATTGCCAGGATGATGCCAAAGGCCTGCACGTCGGACACGGGGATGTCGATCATGTAATCGTCAAGCGCCACCGCCTGCAGCGTGCCCCGCCGGACCCCCAACTGTTTCAGCAAGGAAGCCAGGCTGGGACCAGCCAGATGCTGCACCCCAAGCGTGAAATCGGTATAGGTTTCGATCTCCCGCCAATCGAGAGCCTGTAGCATGGCGCGGTCATAGACGGCCAGGTCGCCATCATTCGTCTGCGCGATCAGCCCGTCGACCGTCAGAAGAGGCGCCCCCTGAGGTACCTCCAGCGCACGGGCGGGACCGGCGAGGGGCATCGCGATCAGACAGAACAGGCAAATGCAGAGTCGGAACACCCAGACCTCCATCCGGTTGGTGAATGGCGTGTTTTCCGATCTAAGCGCCCCACCTTAACGCAGGGTTTGCAAACAACAAAAAAAGGCGGGCCATTGGCCCGCCTTTTGTAGTCAGATGCGCGGTTCGGCTCAGTTGCCGGTCGCGTTCACGATATCGACCGTGACGCCCGGGCCCATCGTCGAGCTCAGCGCGATCTTTTTCATGTAGGTACCCTTGGCACCGGTCGGCTTGGCCGCCGAGACCGCACCGACAAATGCGCGGATGTTCTCGACCAGCTTGGCCTCGTCGAAGGAGACCTTGCCGACGCCTGCGTGCACGACACCGGCCTTTTCGGCCTTGAACTGGACCTGGCCGCCCTTGGCGTCCTTGACCGCCTGCGCCACGTCCATCGTCACGGTGCCGACCTTGGGGTTCGGCATCAGGTTGCGCGGGCCCAGGATCTTGCCCAGGCGACCGACGATCGGCATCATGTCCGGCGTTGCGATGCAACGGTCGAACTCGATGGTGCCGCCCTGGATGGTTTCCATCAGGTCCTCGGCGCCGACGATGTCCGCACCTGCGGCCTGAGCCTCTTCAGCCTTGGGGCCACGGGCGAAAACCGCCACGCGGGTGGTCTTGCCGGTGCCGTTCGGCAGGCCGACGACGCCGCGGACCATCTGGTCCGCGTGGCGCGGGTCGACGCCGAGGTTCATGGCGATTTCAACGGTCTCGTCGAACTTGGTGTTCGAGTTCGACTTGATCAGGGCCACGGCTTCTTCGACGGTGATGTTCTCTTTGCCGGCGAAGGCCTCACGGGCCGCCTTTGCGCGTTTTCCGAGCTTTGCCATGATGATTACCCCTTCACCTCGATACCCATCGAGCTCGCGGAGCCGAGGATGATCTTCATTGCCGCTTCGACGTCATTGGCCGAGAGGTCTTTCATCTTGGCTTCGGCGATCTCGCGGACCTGCGCCACGGTCACCGAGGCGATGGTTTCACGGCCCGGGTTCTCGGCGCCGCGCGGACGGTTCCGCTTGCCGACGGGCTTCAGGCCGGCGGCCTTCTTCAGGTAGTAAGACGCGGGCGGCGTCTTGATGTTCATGGTGAAGGACTTGTCCTGGTAGTAGACAATCTCCGTCGGGCAGGGTGCGCCCGGCTCCATGTCCTGCGTCTTGGCGTTGAACGCCTTGCAGAATTCCATGATGTTGATGCCGCGCTGACCCAGGGCGGGGCCCACGGGCGGCGAGGGGTTGGCTTTGCCTGCAGGGATCTGCAGCTTCATCTTGCCGGCGAGCTTCTTGGCCACGGGCGTTCTCCTGTTCCATCTCCCCCGGACGCGTCTAGGGGCGTTTTGTGGCGTGGTCTGGTCCGGACATCGCGATGCCCTCGCCTCCCACGATAGGTATACCGCCCGAGTCGCCCCGGGTCGGCATGAGCGCGCCGTCTAACCCGGGGCCGGTCATTTGGCAAGCGTGGAATCGGATCCAGCCGCGTCGCCATAAAGGCACTAGGGCCAGACAACCTCATCGACCCCGGCCAGCCTTGCCAGCCGGGCAAGCTCGGCCTCGACACGCGCCATGCGGCCTGTCCCCGCCCGCACGCCCTGTTCCCACCAGAGGTTCATGACGGACATGCGGCCGCTGGCCCGTTCCGCCTTGGCCTCGATCCGGCCCACCAGCCGGTCGCCCTCCAGCAAGGGATAGACGTAATAGCCCCACTGGCGCTGCGCGGCGGGCACGAACATCTCGACCGTATAGTCGAAACCAAACAGTCGCCTGACCCGCGCCCGATCCCGGATGGCCGGATCGAAAGGGTTCAGGATACGCAGGCGCGAGGTGGGCGCGGGCGCCGAGGCAAGCCGCTCTTCGATGTCGGGCACCGCCACACCTTTGGTCCAGCGACCGTCCGCGCCTTCGATCTGCACCGGCACATAGGCGCCCGTGTCGCGCTCGGCCCAGGCGGAGACCTCGGCCACCTCTGCCGCATCCCAGAACTTGCGCACTTCTCCCAATGAGCCAAAGCCCAGCCGCGCCAGCGCCGCGCGGCACAAGCCATCCACCTGCGCCGCATCCGGCAAGACCTGGTTCCGCAAGTCCTCGGGAAAGACCCGTTCGGCCAGGTCGTAGTACTTGATGACACCCTCTCGGTGGCAGGTCGCCAGTTCGCCCGCATACCACAGGTAATCCAGCGCCTTCTTGTGTGGCGGACGTTTCCACATGGCGCGCTCACCCTCGATCTGGGTGTCGAAGTCGCGAGTGCACAGCGCCCCCTCCTCGCGGATGCGCCCCCGGATCTCGTCCATCAGGGCATCGTCGCCCCGCCCGACATACCAGGACCAGCTTTCCGCCTTGCGCCGCATCCGGTCGAACTGCCGCCGCCACAGGGGCAGCATCTCCATCGGCAGGACAGAGGCGTCATGCGTGAAGTGTTCGAACACATGCCGCCCGCGCAAGAGCCGATCCAGTTCCGGTTCGCGATAGCTCTGGTTGCGGCTCCACAGGATGTGATGATGCGCCCGGCTGACCACCTGGATCGTGTCCAGCTGGACAAACCCCAGGTCGCGGATGACATCCAGTGTCGGCGGCCCACCCACGGGCGCCTCTGCCAATCCGTGAGAGGCCAGCCACAGCCTGCGGGCGTCTGCGTTGTGAATGCGAAGCGGCGTCAATTCGACCTCGGGCGGATCAGCATCCCCCTTGAATGCGTCACCCGGGGCCGAAGCGCAATCCCGGCCTCCGCACAGCCCCAAGCCGCCCTACTCGGCCGCCGCCACCCGCCTGAGCCTTGGTATATCCTCTGCCGCCTCTGCAAAGATCCAGTCCCGGAATTCCCGGATCATGGAATCCCCGGCTTTCGCCTCGGGATAGGCCACGGAATAGATGACGACAGGCATGGTCACGGTGTCGAACAATCGCACCAACCGCCCGGATTCCAGCGTTCCACGGACCATCGCGTCATAGGCAAGAGACACGCCCTGCCCCTGTTCGGCGGCGGTTGTCGCGAATTCGCAATTGGGAAACACGGGCCCCCGGGGCATCTGCGGCGGGGTCAATCCCGCCGCCTCGAACCACTCGCCCCAGGCGTCCAGCACTTCGTCATGCATCAGGGTCAGGTTCAGCAGATCCTCGGGCGCGCGAACCTGCATCCGAGCCAGCAGATCAGGGCTGATGACCGGATAGCGGTGCGATTCCATGATCGGTTCAGTCCGCACGCCCGGCGTCAGGTCATCCGCCCACTGGATCACCACGTCCGCATCATTGCGCGCAAAGTCGGTCGACGGCGCTCCTTCGGACACCCGCAGGCGCACCCGGTCGCCAAAGGAAAGCCGGTCCAGCCTTGGCACCAGCCAGCGCGCGGCAAACCCCGGCGTGCAAAGCACCCGGAACGGCCTTTGCCCGGCCTCGCGCACGGAACGCGTCGACTCCGCGACTCCGTCAAGAAAGACGGTCAGGCTTTGGGCATAGCCATGCCCGGTCAGTGTCAGCGACAGTTCGTTTCCGCGCCGCTCGAACAGCTGCGTATCCAAGTGCCCCTCCAGCGCGCGGATCTGGTGGCTGATCGCCGAGGGCGAAAGGCACAGCTCTTCGGCCGCCTTCTTGAAACTCATGTGACGCGCCGCCGCCTCGAAGGCGCGGACCGCCGCGAACGGGGGAAGCTTGCGTCCCATCACGCGTGAATCCCTTTCAATCGCAGTTGAAATTTCACCTTTTGCGTCGTTCCGGACCCGACCCTACCATTATTTGCATCAGATCCCAAATTCCGGCGGAGGCTTCCATGTCCTTCACACTGCGTCCCGGCGCACGCGTCGCGTGTGCCCTCTCTCTTCTGTTGTCCTTTATCGCCATTCCAGAGGCCCAGGCGAATACGACCTCCGGACCGCTGGCCTGGCGACACGCGGAAACGACCTCGGACCTTGTGACCCATCTGGAAGACTGGCTTGACGGCCGAATGGACCTGCCCCGGCGAAATTCACGCCCGGACATCCGGGTGATCGGCGAAACCCGGGCACGGAACCTTCTGGGCGCATCCGCATCGCGACAGGGTGGCCGGACACGGGGCCTTTACGATCCCGAAAGCAGCACCGTCTACCTGATCCGCCCGTGGGATCCCCGTAACCCCTTCGACGCCAGCGTTCTGCTACATGAGCTTGTCCATCATCGACAGGCCGAGGCAGGTCACTGGTACTGCCCCGGAGCACAGGAATTGCCCGCCTACCGCCTTCAGGACGCCTGGCTGGGCGAAATGGGGCTGAGGGCGGACGTCAACTGGATTGCCGTCGTTCTGGAGGCCAGCTGCCCGCGCCGCGACATTCACCCCGACTGAAAATCAAGGCCGCCCGAAAACGCGAAAAGCGCAGGACCCGGGTCCCGCGCTTATCAAACCTGGCCGGGTGTCCAGCCTCAGACCTCTTTCGAGACCTGCGTGAATTCCAGTTCCACCGGGGTTTCGCGACCGAAGATCGACACCGACACGCGCAGGCGCTGGTTGTCGTCGTCGACGCCTTCGACCATGCCGTCGAAGCCCTCGAAGGGGCCGTCGTTGACCTTGACCTTCTCGCCCACCTCAAAGTGGATAAGCGTGCGCGGTGTGTCCTCGTTTTCCTGCACGCGGCCAAGGATCGCCTCGACCTCGGCATCGCGCATCGGCATCGGACGGCCCTGCGGGCCAAGGAAGCCAGTGACGCGGTTGATCGAGTTCACCAGGTGATAGCCTTGGTCCGACATCTCCATGTGCACAAGGACATAACCGGGCATGAAGCGGCGCTCGGTCGTCACCTTCTTGCCGCGACGAACCTCGATCACCTCTTCGGTGGGAACCAGGACCTCGTCGATCTGGTTTTCGAGCCCCTGCTCTTCGACCGCTGTCCGGATCTGTTCGGCGATCTTCTTCTCGAAGTTCGAGAGGACGCTGACCGAGTACCACCGCTTTGCCATGAGTTACCTTCGATTGTTGAAGCCCCGCACGGGCGTGCCCAAAACAAAAAGGGGCGCGCAACTCCCGTGCGCGCCATCCCTATCGCGGCTCATTATCGGCCTTTGCGGTGTATTGCAAGCGCTTCCCGCCCGCAGAGCCGCCCGGCTCAGCCGCCACCGACCACGGACAGCAGGGTTTGCAAGCCAAACCGGATGCCCATGTCGACCAGCGCAAAGAAAATCGCCGTCAGCGTGGCCATGATGAACACCATGACGGTGGTCAGGAAAACCTCGCGCCGGGTCGGCCAGACGATCTTGGCCACTTCGGCCCGGACCTGCTGGATGAACTGAAGCGGATTGGTGGTTGCCATGCTGTCTCTTCCCGTACGTGCGGTGGTTTGCGAGGAAATACGCGGAGAGCGCCATGAATACAAGGCCCGCGGGCCGATTGGCGCCACCGCCACAGGGGTCACGCCGGCGTGAGAGTTGATGGGAATGTCGTGATGGAACCCGCATGCCCGCCCCACGTTCCGCGCCCGCGGTGCATCCCTGCGCTCAACTCGCTGTCAAAAAACGTCTTTTCCGGATGGAACGGGACGCTGCCCACCCCGTTGATTGCCCAGAACCGCCGGGGCGGCACGCCTTGGCAGCATGTGGAACACGAGTAAGGAGTCAGACACAATGACACGCTTTATCACCGCAACCGCTCTTGCAACCGTCGTCGCGACCGGCGCCTTCGCCCAGTCGCAGGTCGAAACACAGACCATCGAAAAGTACTTTCCGAACGTGAACGTGGAAACGCTCACCGAACTTCAGGTGACGCAGCTGACCACCATTGCCGCCAGCGGCGAGTCGGTCTCCGAGAAGCGGGCGCAGATGCGCGCGCTGCTGACCGACGTGAACTTCGAGCCGATGGAGCCGGTCGACATGGAGGTCACCACCGGCCTGACCGAGTTCGAGCGCTCTCAGATCAACCTCTACGCGCCCGAACTTGACGTCTCGTCCCTGACCGAGAACGAGATCCAGCGCCTGCAAACCGCGATCACCAGTGGCGACAACGCCGAGATCGACAAGGTTGCAAACCAGATTATGGCCAACTGATCCCGGCCACGATGACCTGAAAGAAGGGGCTGCCGAAAGGTGGCCCCTTTTTGCATGCGGAGGGCAAAGCTCTTCCGCAGACCGCGCCAATGCACCACGTTTTCACGCGGCGGCACGTTGGTCGGCGATTTCCGGAAGTTTGGCAGGGGCAGCAGGGTTCGAACCCGCGACCTACGGTTTTGGAGACCGTCGCTCTACCAGCTGAGCTATACCCCTTCAGGCCGTGCCGTGGGGTACGCCAACGCGACAGCGAAATCAAGAGGCCTCGGCACGGGTTTTTCATCCGATTTCCGGGGATGCCCCGCCTCCCTGGCGCCCCGCGTGATCACGCCGCGCGGAGAATCCTGAAACAATTCTCCGACAACGGCCGGAAACGCGGTCATCAACATCATGTGAATCCGCTTTCACGGCCCCTTCGGACCGCCCGCCTCACGCCCGACGGCGGCTCCGCGATGACCTTGAAACCCTGCGTTTCCTGACCCGCACCAATGCCCTGCATTCATGCACAACATCCTGTCTATCAGGCTGTTTTTCAAGAACAAATCGGCGTTACGAAACGCGATCATCCTGTGATTTCAAATCCGTCGCCCACGGCCCCAGATAGCTCGGTGTCGGACAGACAGACCGGCACCAACACACGGCGGGCCTTCCGCCACACAGTCACAAGATAAGGACACAGACATGAAAACCCTGATCGCATCCGCCCT
>NZ_JARAMO010000066.1:0-15676 GCF_028807275.1 Mameliella sp. AT18 | reverse complement strand
GGCCGAAGGCCGAGGGGGCAGCGCCCCCTTCACGCCCAGTCGTCGAAGCCGAACATGGTATAGTCGCGCTGGTAAGCCTCGCGGCCCAGTGCCTCGATCTGGTCGTCGTAAATCTGGGCCAGGGAAAAGGGCGCGCGGTTGGGTACTTGCTGCGGGTCGGGCGGGTTGTCGTGGCCCACCTGCAGGGCAAGCGCGGGCAGGTAGGCCTGCATCTCGTCCTCGCGCACGATCATGTCGGGCAGGGTGAACTCGGCCATGCCCTGCAGGCATTGCGCCTGCGTGGCCCAATGGCCGTCCACCCGCACTGCCGTCTGACCGTTGAGATTGGCCTTGACCCAGGCCAGCCAGGCGGTGAAGGCCTCGCGGTGGGCGTTCACGTCATAGTCCGGCCCCGGCTCCCCCTCGGGGATGGGAAAGTTGTGCGCCCGGCGCAGCACCTTGCGGATGCCCTGGAACCCGCCTTTTTCCGTGGTCAGGATCCTGGAGCAAAAGGCGTCGTGCGCGCGTGCCAGCGGATGCCGGATCACGCTAAAACTGCGGTGGCCCGGGCGGTCTCGTTTCCAGGCCCGCAAGGAGCCCTGGTTGAACTTCTCCACCAGTTTGCCCGTGCCGACGCCGTCCAGCGCCGCCAGCCAGTCCTTGACCGCGCGTTCCGGACCGGAGCGGATCGGCATGTACAGCAGCGGCGTCTCGGCGGCGGCGACATAGCTGGGGACAACCGGCCCGCGCCTTGGTTCGAAATTGGGCGTCCGGGCCAGGTTGAAACGGTCGAGCCGGGCCAGGCTGTCGGCCATCTCCTCGTAGTTCTGGACCTTCTCGGCGGTGGGTTGCGGGTTCTGCCGTTTCAGCGCGGTGTTGAGGCTGTCCAGCCGCGCCGCCACCCCCAACCATTGCGCCAGCCCGTTCATGACGGCGACGTCCTGCAGATCCTCGTAGGCGACGTAGAAGGCCGTCTGCCCGGTGGTCTGCAGAACATTCAGCAGCCTGACCTGGAAATCCTGCAACTCGGCCAGGTGGGCCTCGAACTCCTCGGCGTCGAAATGCGCCAGGGCATCCTTGCGTTTCTTGACGTTGGTCAGTTTCCATTGGCCGGTCGCCTGGGCGATCTTCTTGGAGATGTAGCTGTCGGCGGGGTTGCGCGTCAGCACGATCTTGGCCACGCGCGGATCAGTCAGCAGCGGCTCCAGCACGCGGGGGTCGTGATCGTGGAAATAGCGAAAGCCGCCCAGTCCGTCGCTGCCGGTGCGGATACGGTCGACCAGGCCAAGGGGATCGCGGTCGCGGTCCTCTTGCGTGATGTCCAGGATGTCCTGCGCGTTCGGATAGCCGATGAAATGCGGGTTGAAGGCCTCTCCGTGGCAGGTCAGCCCGTCAAAGGCATTCAGGTTCGCCTCTAGGAAATTCGACCCTGTCCGCATCTCGGCGAAGATCACGAAACAGTCGAAACGCTGGGACATTGGGCATCATTTCCGGACGAGATAGGGTTTGCGGGCCTTGCCGGGATGCGCGCGGGGCAGCGGATCAACCGGAAAATCGCCCATGAGATAGGGGTGCATCCCCTGGTTCTTGAGGTCTTGCAGGAACTGGCCAAAGCCATTGAGTTCGACCAGGCGGGGGGCCTCGGCCAGGCGGCGGTTGTTCTTTTGCCCGATCTCGTCGATCAGCGTCTGCAGCGGCTCCATCGGGGCCTCGATGAAATCGGCCATCGTCCATGTGCGGATGCGGGCCTTGACGTCCGGCTGGCGCAACTGGTCCAGCATCTTTGCCTCGATCCTTTGCAGGCGCGCGGCCTCGGCCCGAATTTCGGCGAAATCGCCGCCGGACTGGAACAGCGGCACCGCCCAGGCGCCCGAGATGACGCTGATCTGGGCATTAGGGTCACGCGCCATGTGCCAGAGGATCTTGGGGGTGTCGCGGGGCCCGTACTGAAAACACTGGCGTTCGCCGCGCGTGTTCCACAGCAGGTTGGTTAGAAAGGCCTTGGGGTTGGCATCCCGCAGTTTCGCATTGTCCGACAGGGCCCCAGCGATGACGGTTTCCCCGCCGGCGAATTCCGCCCGTTCCGGCGCGAAAAGATGGCCGTGCACCTGCGCGCCGGTGGCCTTGGTCAACCAGGTCTCGAACCCTTGGAACAGGTCCGAAAATCCCTGGAAGACCGAGTATTTCCCGGCAGTCACGCCGTTCTCCCAGCCCCGGTTCGGGAACCGGCTTTGCATGTAGAGACCGGGGCGGCCCCGGGTCCGCCGATCGACCGCCTTGGCAAAGATGCGGTCGATTTTGCCCGGGTTCGGTTCCTGCCGCTGCTGGTCGCTGTTCGGGTGGGTCAGGAACGCCTGGTACAGGCGGTCCGCGTGGGGCCAGATCTTGCGCGCGACGAAACAGTCCGACCGCCGCAATAGCTGCAGGTGGTCGTCGTAGAAGATGTGCGGCTTGCCCTGGAAATCGAACTTGGACAGGGTCAACGAGCGGCTTTCGATCTGGGTGGAATAGAGCCGTGCCAGCGTCTGGAAATAGCTTTCGTCCGGAATCCAGACACGGCGGAAATAGCGGTCATGACGGGGGCGCTGCGGGTCCTGCAGGATGGCGGTCAGGGTCTGGCGGGTCAGGCACCACCACTGGCTGCCCATATGCGGCACCAGCCCCTCTGGGATGCGGCGGGCATAGCCCGTGGCCCGCTGCAGATCGACGAACTTGTCAAAGAGATAGCGGTTGTTGCGCCAGGAAAACGGGAATTGCAGGGTAAAACGCTCGTGGTCCAGCCCGCCGACCGTCCAGGGCACATCCGCGGTTGTGGCGCTCTCGATGAAATCGGTGCGCGGGCGGTCGGCCAGGTAGGCCTGCAATTCTGCCACCGGACGCAGCGGCAGGCAGGACCCGGACGAGAGGTAGACGTGCCGGACCTCGGGAAAGCTGTCCAGCATCAGCTGGGCGGCGTCCTGGCTGGCGGCGACAAGGCCCCAGGTGCCCCATTCACAGCGGTGGCGTTTGCAGAACCGCACGTCGGGCCGATCTGCCAGCGCCTTGCGGAATGCCTCGAACACCTGTTTGTCGACCTTGGCATCGACGTGGATCACCACCGGGCAGCCGCCCGCCGCCCAGTGCCGCGCCACCTGCTCGGCCCGGTCAAAGGCGGTGTGGACCAGCATGGCGACACCGACGCTCATGCCCAGTTGCCCTTGGACATGAGGCCGAGGATCTCAAGCTGGCGCCAGTTGATGTAGCGTTCCGACCACTTGCACCAGAGGTCCGGATTGTCCCGCACCCCTTCGGCATAGGCGATGTACTCGCGGCTGGCGCCGTAATGCTGGCCGCGTGTCAGTTCCTCTTCGGCCTTGGCGCCGAAGGTGGACAAGAATTTGGTGTGCAGCAGGATGCCACTGGCCTTTTCCCCGCCCCATTCGTCGTAGACCTGGTTCAACCCGCGCGGCAACAGGTTGTGGGTGGAAGAGACATAGGCATAGCGCCGGTCCCATTTCACCAGCGGGATCTTGTTCAGCGCGGGGGCCAGCGCGGGCTTGTCGGCAAAGAACATCCGCGCCCGGGGCCCGCCCTGTATCCAGAGATTGCCGAATTTCGGATTCTTGCTGATCGCGTAATTGCCGGCGTCAAACCAGTTGGCGATTTCCATCGGGTCCTGCCCGGACTGGTAGGGCTGCAGGTCGAGGCGCCCCTTGGGGTACATGTCCAGCAACATGGCCGAGAACGACTTGATCGAGGAGGCATCCAGCCAGTCGGTCAGCGCGCGTAAGGGGCGCGTGTCGCAGAACGGGTAGAGAAAGAACTCATCCGGGTCGACAGTCAGCGCCCAGTGTCCGTGCGCGTGTTTGAGCAGAAGCCAGTTGAGCCAGTCCATGCCGAAACGGGCGCGCTTGTAGCTGGCCCGCGTGGTCCAGACAGAGACATCGGGCTGTTCGGCGAGGTAATCCGCAGAGCCATCGGTGCTGTCGTTGTCGACGAAAAAGAAATGGCTCACCCCCATCTCGCGGTAGTAGCGCAGGAAATAGGGCAGGCGGATACCCTCGTTCCGCTGGGTCGAGAACAGCAGGATGTCCGAGAGCCGGATCTGGTCGGTACGATTGGAAACTGGGCGCAGTTCACGGCGCTTGCGGAAGGCGCGGATACGCCAGCGTTTCCGCTGCAGCCTCAGCCGGTATGCCTGCAATGCGCTCAAAATGCGTGCCTCTTCAACCGCGCCGGACAGGCGCCCTGTCTCGGGCTGCTATCAGGTCAGGGTTAAGACCGTTTTGAAATGCGCCTCCCAGGTCGGGGGCGCAAAGCGCGGTGCCTGTTCCGCGCGGGTCCGTCCTGCCCGATGATCCGCTGCCATCCGGCTTATCTCTTTGCGCCAAAGATACGTGTCCGCAACATCTGCGTAAACGGGAATGTCGCCCAGAACCTCCCTGTAGATCGGGAGGTTGTTCAGCAGCAACGGTGCGCCTAGCGCCGCCGCCTCGACCGGGGGCAGACCATAGCCTTCGGCAAAGCTGGGAAAGAGCATCCCGGCGCTGCCTGCCAGCAGCGCGGCCACCTGCCCGTCATCCAGCCCGGGCAGTTCGTGCACACGGGGCGGATGGGCGTCGAGGCGTTCAAAGACCGCATGGTTTTCCCAACCCCGGCTGCCGCAGATCAGCAGGTGGGCGTCGGGGATGTCGTCCCAGAGGTCCAGCAGCAGGGCGTGGTTCTTGCGCGGCTCGATGGTGCCGAGGGTGACGAAATAGGGCGCGGTCCAGGGACCATCAGGTGCCTGCGCCGGCTCCGTCAGATCCAGCCCCAGCGGGGCCGAGATCGTCTGCGGCAGGCGTTGCGCGGCGAGGTGCCGGGCCAAGTCACGCTCTGTCTGGCGCGAGTTGCAGACCAGCAGATCGGCCCGCGCGGCGCGGTTCAGGAAATGGCGAAAGCGGCCGACCGTGCCGGGGCGCTGGTACTGCGGCACGTCCAGCGGGATGGTGTCATGGATGAACACGGTCACCCGAGCGTCGATGCCCCGCAGCGCCGACAGGACACGATCCGTCAGGTTGGTGTGGCCGGTGTTCACATAGGTGAGGCCGCGCGGCAGGTGGCGGCGCAGCATGGCGGACAGGCGCAGCGGAAGGCAGCGTGCCACGCAGATCCGGCGCAGGTCCGATTCCGCCCGCGCGCGCATCGGGTCCAGCCCGCGCTTGATCCGTGACAGGCGGTCGGCCTCGCCCCAGTTGCCCGCCGCGATCCGGTCGCGCAGGGCGGCACAGCCTGTGGCATCCAGCAGCACGTAGCCCAGCGATGAGCGCACCAGACCCCAGAGGCGGCCATGCTGCAACAGGTGAGTGAGATAGGCGAATTCGACTCGGTCTACGCCGGTCATGGGGCGGCCCGCCCGGCTGACCAGCCGGGTCAGGTCCAGCAGGCGGTCACGCGGAGTAATGGCCATCTTTGTGCCAGCGCCAGGCGTCGGCGATCATCTGCGGCATGGTCGAACGGTACGGCTCCCATCCCAGGTCCTCGCTGGCGCGAGTCGAGCCCGAGACCAGTTTTGTGGCATCGCCCGCGCGGCGTGGCCCGTCGGTGCAGGGCACGGGCAGGTTCGTCACCTGACCCGCCGCCTCGATCACCTCGCGCACGGAAAAGCCGCGCCCAGTGCCAAGGTTGAAGATGCGGCTGCCTTTGCCGTCGCGCAGCCAGCGCAGGCCCAGCACATGCGCCTCGACCAGGTCCATGACATGGACGTAGTCGCGGATGCAGGTGCCGTCCGGCGTGTCGTAGTCCGTGCCATGCACGGTCAGGCCGGGGCGCTTGCCGTCCACCGCCTCCAGCATGACCGGGATCAGGTGCGTCTCTGGGCGGTGATGCTCGCCCACCTCGCCTTCGGGGTCGGCGCCCGCCACGTTGAAATAGCGGAAGATCACCGATTTCAGCCCGTGCGACGCCTCGAAATCCCGCAGGATGTTTTCCACCGCGCGTTTCGACGCGCCATAGGCGTTCAGCGGCTCTTGCGGGGTGTTTTCGTCCAGAACGACATTGTCATGCTCGCCGTAGGTGGCGCAGGTCGAGGAAAAGACGAAATCCAGGCAGCCCGCGGCGCAGGCGGCCTCGATCAGGGTCAGCGAGCCTTCGACGTTGTTGCGCCAGTAAAGGCCGGGCTTGGCCATCGCTTCGCCGACCTGGCTCAGGGCGGCGAAATGCATGACGGCGATGGGCTGCCACTTGGCGAAAACCTCGTCCAGGCGGGCGCGGTCGGACAGGCTGCCCTTTTCGAAGGGGCCGAATTTCACCGCATCCTTCCAGCCGGTCACGAGGTTGTCGTAGGTGACGGGCGTGTAACCCGCCGCTCTCAATGCCTTGCAGGCGTGGCTGCCGATATAGCCCGCCCCGCCTGTCACCAGTACCTGCGTCACGGGGTTATTCCGCTGCCTTGCGGGTCACCGCCAGTTCGTCGAGATAGGCGCCCAGGTCATCCTTGAGATCGTCGCGCGCCAGGCCAAAGGCCACGGTCGCCTGCAGGAAGCCGGCCTTCGAGCCGCAGTCGAAGCGTTGACCGTTGAAGCGGTAACCGTAGACGCCGCTGGCGTCGATTTCCTTGGCGATGGCATCGGTCAGCTGGATCTCTCCGCCGGCGCCGGTTTCCGGGTTTTCCAGGTGCTTGAACACGTCGGGGGACAGGATGTAGCGCCCGATCACAGCCAGGTTCGACGGCGCGTCTTCGGCCTTGGGTTTCTCGACCATGCCCCGCACCTTGACCATGTGGCCCATATCCTCGGAACAGTCGAGCACGCCGTAGGCGCTGACCTTGTCGCGCGGCACTTCCATCGCGGCGACCATGCAGCCGCCGGTGTCCTGGTAGGCCTCGACCATCTGCTGCAGGCAGGGCTTGTCGGCGGCGATCACGTCGTCGGGCAGCATGACGGCAAAGGGCTCGTTCCCGACCAGCCGGCGTGCGCACCAGATGGCGTGTCCCAGGCCAAGCGCCTTGTGCTGGCGGATATAGGCGATCTCGCCCGAGTCCATGTTGGTCGACAGCAGGATGTCCAGCAGAGCGTCCTTGCCCTTGCGACGCAGCTCTTCTTCCAGCTGCGGGGCGACGTCGAAATAATCCTCGAGCGCGCCTTTGCCGCGCGAGGTGACAAAAATGAATTCCTCGATCCCGGCGGCGCGCGCCTCGTCGATGGCGTATTGGACCAGGGGCCGGTCCACCAGTGTCATGATTTCCTTCGGAACGGATTTGGTGGCCGGGAGGAAACGGGTGCCAAGCCCTGCCACGGGAAAGATCGCCTTGGTGACTTTCGTGTTCATTACAGTCTCCATATGTCCTTGCCTTCGGGCCGGTAGGGGCCTGGCCTTGCGGCCTGAATATCCTAAGGCAGGGCAAAAACCTTGGTAAAGTTGTGTTCCCAATATGTCATGAAGGGCCCTTCGGACCCACGATGGCGTATTAACCTCGCAGTTTCTGCACTCGCACAATCTCGGACGAGAGGCGAGAAGAAAAGAGCCACGGACGGATCGCGCGCCCCTCTCTCAGGCTTTGCCCGAATAGGCCGCCGGACTGCAGCCAGACGCCGTCGGGGGCAAAGCGGACGCGGTGGCGCCGGGCTGTCGGAGAGAAGATGAACAGGCTGACGATGGCGCCGTTTTCCACCGCTTTCGCCGCCTCGGAGCGCAGGCGGCTGGCCTGCCAGGGACGACCGGACAGGTGGATGCGTGGCGCGTCCGGGCGGCCGGGAAAGGGCAGGAAGGGCTGATCCGCCGGGGGCAGCGGCGGGGTTTCGCCAAAGCCGCGGGTCTCACCCGCCTTGCCGCCTTGGCGCAGCCCCCGCATCAGCCGCATCACGTCTGCCGGGTCCAGCGGCCCGCGCTGCATGAAGCGCAAAAGCCGCTGGCGCTGGGCGCGAACAAAGGCTCTCCAGGCCGGTTTGCGTGCCTTTTGCGGGCAGTGCTTGCGCAGAAAGACCATCTGCGAGGCGCCGATCTGGCTCAGGTCTCGCGGGCTGCGGTCGCGGGCGCGGCGGGGACTTTCGGCAAAGCCGTGATGCACCTGCGCCAGTGGCACCAGCGCGGTCAGATGTCCCAGGGCGGCAAGGCGCAGGTTCAGGTCGGTTTCGTCCAGGTAGAACCGAAAGGCCGGGTCAAAGCCGCCCATCTCGGCCAGCACCGACCGGCGCACCGCCATGTTGGTGCCCTCGGTCTTGATGACCTGGCCTTCGGGCGGGGTAGGGACCACGGGGGCGTCGCCGGGCAGATCCAGGTCATGGGCGGTGCCGGTCACATCGACCGTGCGGGCCTGCCACTGAAACGAGATGCCGTTGCGCCCGATCACATAGCCGCCGGCACAGGCCACGCGGGGGTCCGAAAAGGGCGCCACGAGGTGCCGCAGCCAGAGCGGTTCGGGCACTGCGTCATCATCGACAAAGGCGACAATTTCACCGCTCGCGGCGCCGATGCCCAGATTCCGGGCAGCGGAAATATTCGCCGCGTCGTAGGAGATCAGCTTGATCTGCGGTGCATCGGGGCGGCTGGTCACCACTTTTGCCCCGGCAGGGCAGGTGACCACGATCACCTCGAAGGGGGCGTAGTCCAGTTGCGCCACGCCGGTCAGGCAGCGCGCCAAGGCCGCCGGGCGGTCCCGGCTGACGATGACGATGCTGACCGGCGGGGTCACCTTGGCTCAGGCCTCTTTAAGATCCACCCCCGGAGCGTAGGCGATGAAGAAGGGGTTGGCGAAACCTTCCTTGCCATAGGCCAGCGGGGTGTGATCGTCGAAGCGCACCACGCGGCCGCCCGCGCCGTGCAGGACGGCATGACCGGCGGCGGTGTCCCATTCCATCGTGCGGCCCAGGCGCGGGTAGAGATCGGCCTCGCCGGTGGCGACAAGGCAGAATTTCAGCGAGGAGCCTGCGCTGGTCATGTCCTTGACGTCATACTTGGCGATGTAGTCGTCGGTGGCCTGGTCGCGGTGCGATTTCGACGCCACCACCATCAGCTTGGAATTGTCGGGGTCGGTGACGCTGATCGGCGTTGTTTCCCCGGTGGTTTCCAGGTCGAAGGGGCCTGTTTCCTCGACCGATTTTCCGACGCTGTCGGTGTAGAACATGCGGCCCTTGGCGGGGGCATAGACGACGCCGCGCGTCGGCACGCCATCCTCGACCAGCGCGATGTTCACGGTGAAATCGCCGCGGCGCTTGATGAATTCCTTGGTGCCGTCCAGCGGATCGACGATCAAGAAGGTCATGGCCGAAATGTCGTGGCTGTCGGCCTGTTCCTCGGTCACCAGCGCCACGTTCGGGAAAGCCGCGCGCAGGCCCTCGGAGATCAGCGCGTCGGCGGCTTCGTCCGCGACGGTGACGGGGCTGTTGTCGGACTTCACCATGACCTCGAAATCGTCGGAGTTGTAGATCTCCATGATCTTTTCGCCTGCCTGCAGGGCCAGTCGGCGCATCACGGTGGTCAGTTCTGAATAGTTCATGACAAGGCTCCAGACCGCGCGGGACCCACGCGGATTTATTGATTTGAAAGCTCGCGGGCCTTATGCTGCCCGCAATCAAAAACGGCAAGTGTGCGGTCGATGGCAAGGGCGCACCCGGAGCAGGCAAGATGTTTCAGGCTTCAAGACCCCGCTCCCGGCTGGGTTCCATCATCTACATCCTTGAACTGATCTACCACAATTCCGTGCGCGCGGTGCGCAAGACGCATGGCAATGCCTTCATCGCGATCTTCATGAACATGCTGCAGACGATCATCTTCGTCCTGGCGTTCTATTTCATGTTCCAGATCCTCGGGATGCGCAGCGCGGCGCTGCGCGGCGATTTCCTTGTCTACATCATGACCGGTGTCTTTCTCTTCATGACGCATACCAAGACGCTGGGTGCCGTCGCCGGGTCCGAGGGGCCGGCCAGCCCGATGATGCAGCACGCGCCGATGAACACGGCCATCGCCATCGTTTCGGCGATGATCTCGACGCTCTACATCCAGATCCTGTCGCTGATGGTGATTCTCTTCGTCTACGACGTGGCCTTCAACCCCGAGGTCATGCAGGAGATCCACGATCCGATCGGTTGCCTGGCGATGATCCTGCTGTCCTGGTTCTCGGGCGGGGCGATCGGGCTGGTCTTCCTGGCGGCGAAACCCTGGTTCCCGACCCCGGTCAGCATCATCTCGACCGTGTACCAGCGCGCCAACATGATCGCGAGCGGCAAGATGTTCGTAGCCAATACGCTGCCCAGCTACATGTTGGTGATGTTCGACTGGAATCCCCTGTTTCACACCATCGACCAGTCGCGTGGATACGCTTTCGTGGATTACAACCCCCGGAATTCCGACTGGGAATATGCTTTGTACCTGAGTATCATCCTCGTAATGATTGGTCTCATGGGTGAGTTCTACACCCGCAAACACGCCTCGGCCTCGTGGAGCGCGCGCCGCTGACGGTCTCGCTCTTCCGGGCCTGGGCGCGGACATAAGGACGAGAGAGTAATGAATAGATTTGCAGCCATTTTCATCTGCCTCGCAGGGGCAGCTTCGGCGCAGGATTTCCCGGCGCTCTACAACGTCACCGGGCTGGATGACGGCGACGTGCTGAACATGCGCACCCGCCCGACGGAGAACGGCACCGTGATCGGCGCGCTGGATCATGACGCGCGGCTGGTCGAGGTGATCGAGGAAGACGACGGTTGGGGCCGCGTCAACGTCGAGGGACTGTCCGGCTGGGTTCCGCTGGAATCGATGGAGCGTCTCGAGGGCACCGAGCTGCCCGCCGGCTACCAGTTCAAGTGTTTCGGCACCGAACCGTTCTGGAGCGCGACCGTGGTGCAGGACGACAAACTGACCTTCACCCGCCCCGACGACGACGACAAGGTGTTCAGCGCCTCGGGCCTGACGACCGCCGCCAGCCGCGACCATCCCTTTGCCCTGCTGGGCGCCAAGATGGGCGAACATGTGACCCTGGTCATGACCCATGAGATCTGCACCGACGGCATGTCCGACTACAAGTTCGGCTATTCCGGTGCGGTGGTGATCGGCGGCTATGAAACGCAGGTCTACACCGGCTGCTGTTCGCTGGACATGAACTGAGGCAGGGGGCGGCGATGCTGAGGGTTCTGCTTGCTCTGCTGGTCCTCGGTGGCGCCGCCGCGGCCCAGGATACCTATCCGCGCCTGCATGACGTCGTGGGCGTGGCCCCGGACGACGTGCTGAACCTGCGTGCCGGGCCGGGGGCCGGGCACGACAAGGTCGGCGAACTGGCCTTCGACGCCCGGGGCATCGAGGTGGTCCGGGCCGAGGGCAACTGGGGCCTCGTGAATGCCGGAGAAGGGCCCGGATGGGCTTCGCTGCGCTATCTGTCCCCGCGTGCCGACGGCGATCTGCCCAATGTCCGCCGCGTGACATGTGGCGGCACGGAACCCTTCTGGGATGTCGAGGTCTTTGCCGGGCAGGACGCCACGATCCGGACACCAATGAACTACGAGACCGGCGACAGGTTTTCCGTTGGACTGTTCCAGAGGGCTTACAACCCGCTGGAAAAATACGTCCTGCAAGGGACGAACGGCAGCCGCGATCTGGCGCTTGTCGTGGCCGGGGCCTATTGCGACAACGGCATGTCCGACAATGAATTCGGGCTGGACGCGACGCTGATCGTCACCGGGCCCGATGGCTACGTCTATTCCGGCTGTTGCGAACTGTCGGAATAGGGCCGCGCCGCATAGGCTCAGGTCACCACCCGCAGGGTCAGGTTGATCCGCCCGCCCTTCGGCAACAGTGTGGATGAACCAAAGCGGATCCGGTCGACCCCGTGGAAAGCCAGCCGCGCGTCGCCGCCCATCACCACCACGTCCCCGGATTTCAGCCAGATCGACGAGGTCTTGCCACCGCGGTCCACGTTGCCCATGCGGAACAGCCCGTCGTCCCCCAATGAGACGGAAACCACCGGGCAGGAGAAATCCGCCTCGTCCTCGTCCCGGTGCAGGCCCATGCGCGCGCCTTCGCCGTACCAGTTGATCAGGCAGCATTCCGGCAATCGCGCACAGCCCGAGACGCCACGCCAGATCGCAAGCACCTCTTCGGGGATCGGCGGCCAGTCGATGCCGTCCGGGTGGCGCCGTTCATAGCGATAACCCCTGCTGTCGCTGTACCAGCCAAATGTGCCCGCCGCGCTCATCCGCACCGACATCGGCCCGCGCCGCGTGCGCGGCGTGAAGAGCGGCGCCACCGCCAAAACCTCGCGCAGCCGGGCCACCAGGGCCTCCTGCGCCGGGCGGTCGAGAAAGCCCGGATGGATGACAAAGCCTTTTTGCGTGATCGTGTCGGTCATAAGGGGGTTGTCAAGGAATGCAGGCTAGATGCCAACCGATGTTAGCGAGAAAGCCGTGAAATGCTGTCATCAGGATGCTTGCAGGCCCTCATACCCCTCCTTATATGTCCTCCGAACGCCGGGCACGCCCCTTACAGCGTGCCCAGCGACCACCATACGGGGCTGGATGCCGTAACGGGTCCGTCGCCTCGTGACATCGCCTTGAGAATGAAAGGGATCGAAACATGGGTAAAGTGATCGGTATCGACCTCGGCACCACCAACTCCTGCGTGGCCATCATGGATGGTTCCCAGGCACGCGTGATCGAAAACGCCGAAGGTGCACGCACCACCCCCTCCATCGTCGCCTTCACCGACGACGAACGCCTTGTTGGTCAGGCCGCCAAGCGCCAGGCCGTGACCAACCCGGAAAACACCGTCTTCGCCGTCAAGCGCCTGATCGGCCGCCGCGTCACGGATCCGGAAGTGACCAAAGACAAGGACATCGTTCCGTACAAGATCGTGGACGGCGGCAACGGCGACGCTTGGGTCGATATCCGTGGCGAAAAGTTCTCGCCCTCGCAGATCTCGGCCTTCACCCTTCAGAAGATGAAGGAAACCGCCGAGTCCTACCTGGGCGAGGAAGTGACCCAGGCGGTCATCACCGTCCCGGCCTACTTCAACGACGCCCAGCGTCAGGCCACCAAGGACGCCGGCAAGATCGCCGGTCTCGAAGTGCTGCGCATCATCAACGAGCCGACGGCCGCCGCGCTGGCCTACGGTCTCGACAAGAAGGATTCGAAAACCATCGCGGTCTACGACCTTGGCGGCGGTACCTTCGACGTGACCATCCTGGAAATCGACGACGGCCTGTTCGAGGTCAAGTCGACCAACGGTGACACCTTCCTGGGTGGCGAAGACTTCGACATGCGGATCGTCAACTACCTGGCGGACGAGTTCAAGAAAGAGCACCAGGTCGACCTGACCAAGGACAAGATGGCCCTGCAGCGCCTGAAAGAGGCGGCGGAAAAGGCCAAGATCGAACTGTCCTCGGCCACCCAGACCGAGATCAACCAGCCGTTCATCTCGATGGGTTCCAACGGTCAGCCGTTGCACATGGTGATGAAGCTGACCCGCGCCAAGCTGGAAAGCCTTGTCGGTGACCTGATCAAGAACTCGATCAAGCCTTGCCAGGCCGCGCTCAAGGATGCCGGTATCTCCAAGGACGAGATCGACGAGGTCGTTCTGGTCGGCGGTCAGACCCGGATGCCCAAGGTGTTCGAGGAAGTGACCAAGTTCTTCGGCAAGGAGCCGCACAAGGGCGTGAACCCGGACGAGGTCGTCGCGATGGGCGCCGCCATCCAGGCGGGCGTTCTGCAGGGTGACGTCAAGGACGTCGTGCTGCTGGACGTGACCCCGCTGTCGCTCGGCATCGAGACGCTGGGCGGTGTCTTTACCCGCCTGATCGACCGCAACACCACGATCCCGACCAAGAAGTCGCAGATCTTCTCCACTGCCGAGGACAACCAGTCGGCCGTGACGATCCGCGTCTTCCAGGGGGAGCGTGAAATGGCCGCGGACAACAAGATGCTGGGCCAGTTCAACCTCGAGGAAATCCCGCCGGCGCCGCGAGGCATGCCGCAGATCGAGGTGACCTTCGACATCGATGCCAACGGCATCGTCTCCGTCGGTGCCAAGGACAAGGGCACCAACAAGGAGCAGAAGATCACCATCCAGGCATCTGGCGGTCTGTCGGATGACGACATCGAGCGCATGGTCAAGGAAGCGGAAGAGAACGCCGACGCCGACAAGGCCCGCAAGGAGCTGGTCGAGGCGCGCAACCAGGCTGAAAGCCTCATCCACTCGACCGAGAAGTCGATCGAGGAGCATGGCGACAAGGTCGATCCCTCGACCGTCGAGGCGATCGAACTGGCCGTGGCCGCGCTCAAGGACGACCTCGAAAAGGACGACGTCACCGCGGACAAGCTGAAAGGCGGCATCCAGAACGTCACCGAGGCCGCGATGAAGCTGGGCGAGGCGATCTACAAGGCACAGGCCGATGAGGGCAGCGATGCCCCCGAGGCCGCCGATGACGCCGCGGGTCCGGGCGACGACGACATCGTCGACGCGGACTTCGAGGATCTCGACGACAACAAGCGGGCCTGAGGCCAGCGCCCTCGGAACCAATCTGGGGCCGGTCCGGACACCGGGCCGGCCCCATGACGTTCCGCAACGAGGAGGACGACAATGTCCAAACGAGACTATTACGACGTACTCGGCCTCGAGCGCGGTGCCTCGGCAGACGAGATCAAGAAAGCCTACCGCAAGAAGGCCAAGGAGCTGCACCCGGACCGCAACGCCGACAATCCGGAGGCCGAGTCCCAGTTCAAGGAGGCCAACGAGGCCTATGACGTCCTGAAGGACGCCGACAAGAAGGCGGCCTACGACCGCTTTGGCCACGCGGCCTTCGAAGGCGGGATGGGCGGCGGCCCGCGTCCTGGCGGCGGCATGGGCGGCGGCAACGCCGATTTCGCCAGCGCCTTTTCCGACGTCTTCGACGATCTTTTCGGCGATTTCATGGGCGGCCGCCAGGGGGGGCGCCAGCGCGCGGCGCGCGGGGCGGACCTGCGCTACAACCTGCGCGTGACGCTGGAAGAGGCCTATAACGGGCTGCAGAAGACCATCAAGGTGCCGACTTCGATCCAGTGTGACGAATGCCACGGATCGGGCGCCGAAGGCGGGGCCGAACCGACCACCTGTCCGACCTGTTCGGGCCTGGGCAAGGTCCGCGCGACGCAAGGGTTCTTTACCGTGGAACGGACCTGTCCGACCTGTTCGGGCCTGGGCCAGATCATCAAGAACCCCTGCAACAACTGCGGCGGCGCGGGCCGGGTGCAGAAGGAACGTGCCCTGTCGGTGAACATCCCCGCGGGCGTGGAAACCGGCACGCGCATTCGCCTTGCGGGCGAAGGCGAGGCCGGGATGCGCGGTGGCCCTCCGGGCGATCTCTACATCTTTATCGAGGTCGAGCCGCACAAGATCTTTGAACGTGACGGCGCCGAACTGCACTGCCGCGTGCCGGTGGCGATGACCGTTGCGGCGCTGGGCGGCGACATCGAGGTGCCGACGATCGACGGCGGCCGCTCGCGCGTCAAGATCCCCTCGGGCAGCCAGTCCGGTCGCCAGATGCGCCTGCGTGGCAAGGGCATGCCAGCCCTGCGCGGCGGCGCCTCGGGCGACATGTTCATCGAACTGGCGGTGGAAACCCCGGTGAACCTGACCTCGAAACAGAAGGAGCTCCTGCGCGAGTTCGAATCCCTGGCCGAGGACAACAACCCGGAATCACACAGTTTCTTTACTTCGGTGAAAAACTTCTGGGATTCGATGAAGGGGTGATCTGACGCACCGCGCATCGCGCGGCGAA
>NZ_JARAMO010000065.1:0-24469 GCF_028807275.1 Mameliella sp. AT18 | reverse complement strand
ATCGACGTACGTTTTGTACAAAACGTACATGTTCGGGGCCTCAGCGGATCAGGTTCATCCGCATCTTCAACCGGCCCCGGGACTCTTGCGGCAGGTGCCGGTTCAGCCGCCGGTTCACCAGCCCGAAGACCGTGATGATGACCAGCGTGACCAGGATGAAATACCCGGCCAGGATCGGGTAGGGCACGAAGGGGTTGAAGGTCTTGTCGGCAAAGTAGTTGGCGTAATACAGCGCATCGCCCTTTTGTCGCCAGGCCGGAAAGCCCGAGAAATAGACCAGCGTCGTGGCATGAAAGAGAAAAATCGCCTCGTTCGTGTAGGCAGGCCAGGCCAGCCGCAGCATGGTGGGCCAGGTGATCTTGCGGAACTTGGTCAGCCCGGAAAACCCGTAGGCATCCGCCGCCTCGGTGTCGCCCTTGGGGATCGACAAGAGCGCGCCGTAGAAGATCTCTCCGGAATAGGCGGCGGTGTTCAGGAACAGGACAATCGCCGCCCCCAGCCAGGCCGAGGTGAAGGGATCGAAGATCGGCGAGACGGATTTCAGGCTGAGAAAGGCGAAATAGGCAAAGAAGAACTGGATGAACAACGGGCTGCCGCGAAAGACAAAGATGAACCATTCCGAGGGCTTACGCGCCAGCGGGTTCGACGATGCTTTGCCCAGGGCGACCGCCGTGGCCAGGAAGAACCCGGTCAAAAGGGCGATCAGCCCGAAGTAGACGTTCCAGATCATCCCCGAACCGATCAGGGTGAATTGCTGGCACAGCGTGAAATCCTCGCGCGGCAACAGCCGTTCGCCGATCCCGATGGAGCGCAACCCGTAGTCGGCGATGGTCTGCAAACAGCTCATGCCGCTTTCCTCTGTGCTTCGCCGCCGGAGGTCGCCTGTCCATGCGTGAGCCGCTTCATGATCCGGTCCAGCACGATCTCGGACACCCGCGTGAACAGCAGGTAGAACACCAGCAGCGCGAGGAAGTACCACATGCGCCAGTCGCCGTGCGGGTAGTCGGTGAACCGCGCCGTCTTGGCACCGCCCAGCTCGCGCGCCCAGTAGACGATATCCTCGACCCCCAGCAGGAACAGCAGCGGTGTCGCCTTGATCAGCACCATCCAGAGGTTCGACAGGCCGGGCAGGGCATAGACCCACATCTGCGGCACCAGGATGCGCCAGTAGCACTGGCGCGGGCTCATGCCATAGGCCTCGGCGGTTTCCATCTGGGCGCGGGGGACGGCCCGCATGGCGCCATACAGGACGTTTGCCGCGAAGGCCCCGAAAACAATGGCAAAAGTCAGAACCGCCAGGAAAAAGCCATAGGTCTCGTGCACCCATTGCGCCGCATTGCCAAGGGGCAGCTTGGCCTCGGCGCAGACCACGAAATCATTGCCCTGCCGGATCGGCTGATCCCAGTCCGGGCATTTCACCTCGTGCCGGATCCACTCAAAGAACTGGTCCAACGCAATGACAAAGAACAGGAAAAAGGCGATGTCCGGCACGCCGCGGACCACGGCGATATAGCCGCGGCCCAGCCAGCTGAGCGGCAGGATGCGCGACCGCGCCGCCGAAGCCCCTGCAAAGCCGAAGGCCAGCGCCGCCGGGGCGGTGATCGCCAGCAGCAGCAGAACGGTCCCCACCGAAAGGTAGATGGCCATGTGCTTGCCCGTGGTCAGGTAGCAGGCCATCCAGGCCACGTTGCCCAACGTGTCGGGATCAGCGCAGAAGCCGAACATCGCACCCTGTCTTCATAGCCACCTTCATTTGCGTCTCATTCCGGGTCAAAGCCGCTGCCGCGCCTTTTTCATTGACCAGGCCAGCGTCCCCCGGCACCCTGTCCCCATTCAACTTGTTTCTTTCAGGAGGTCAAAATGCAGGACGAATTCGTGTTCAAAAAACCCATTGCCGCCGTCGTTGACAACGGATCGGGCATGTTCCAGCCGCCCGCGATCGACGCATTCGAAGATCCGCTTCTGGGCAAATCGGGGCCACCGGTCTTTCAGGATGGCGTGTTCAACCCCTACGCCTATCTCAAGATTCCCGACATCGCGGGCGAGTCCTTTACCGATGAGGGCTTCATGCCGCCGGCCTTCGACGACCCGCTACTGGGCTAGGCGATTGGCCGCGCGGAGTGTTTCCCGCGCGGCCTGCACCTCGGCCAGGTACCTCAGCCAGAAACCTCAGCCAGAAACCTCAGAAAGTCTCGCCGACTTCCCATTTCTCGATCAGCGCGTTCAGCGAGCCGTCGTCCTTCATCGACTGGATGGCCGCGTCGAACTTGGCGCGCAGCTCGCCGTCGCTTTCGCGCAGGCCCATGCCGATGCCGCCGCCGATCAGGATGTCGTCACCGACAAAGGCCAGGTCGGCGTTTTCGTCCGCGATGGGGGCGAGGTAAGCCTTGTCGGCCAACACCGCGTCGGCCTCGCCGTTGCGCACGGCGGCGATGGTTTCGTCCGGCGTTGCGAATTCGACCAGCGTGGCGCCCATCTCGGCGATGTAGGAGGCCTGGATCGTGCCGGCCTGCGCGGCAAAGATGCCGCCTTCCATGTCCAGTTCCATGCCTTCCATCGCCAGGAAGGCAGAGGGATCGGGCTGGGTGTAGTTCTGGGTGAAGTCGATCACCTCGTCGCGTTCGTCGGTGATCGACATGCCCGCGATGATGGCATCGTAGTTGCCGGATACGAGGTTGGGGATGATCGAATCCCACTCGTTCGTGACCCATTCGCAGGTCAGTTCGGCACGGGCACACAGCTCATCGCCCAGTTCACGCTCGAACCCGGCGACCTCGCCGTCATCGTCGATGTAGTTGTACGGAGGATAGGCACCCTCGGTGCCCAGACGCACCACCGAATGGCTTTCCGCAAAGGCTGCACCGGCGAACATCGCAAGTGCCGCGGTTCCGATCAGAAGCTTTTTCATGTCGTTACTCCCTGTTGGACTTTCGGCGGCTGTCCCGCCGTTTTTCGGATGCCGGCCCTCCGGGCCTAGGCATGGACGGTCGACTTCAGGAACCCCCTCAGCCGTTCCGATTTCGGCGCGCCGAAGAGTGTCTCCGGCGGGCCTTGTTCCTCGATCAGCCCCTGGTGCAGGAATACGACGTGGTCGCTGACGTCCGAGGCCATCTTCATGTCATGGGTCACGATCAGCATCGTGCGCCCTTCCTGTGCGAGCGACTTGATCACCCGCACCACTTCCTGTTCCAGCTCCGGATCCAGCGCGCTGGTCGGTTCATCGAAAAGCAGTGCCTCCGGTTCCATGCAGAGCGCGCGGGCGATCGCGGCGCGTTGCTGCTGACCGCCGGACAACTGGGCCGGGTAGGCGTCGCACTTGTCGCCGATGCCCACCTTGTCCAGGTAGCCGCGCGCGGCCTCTTCGACCTGAGCACGATCGCGGCCCAGGACAGTGACCGGCGCCTCCATGACGTTTTGCAGGATGGTCATATGGGCCCACAGGTTGAACTGCTGGAATACCATCGACAGGTTCGTCCGGATGCGCAGAACCTGTTTGGCATCCGCCGGGCGGCGGTTGTGGCCGTCACCCTTCCAGTGGACCGGTTCCCCCTTGAAGAGGATCTCGCCCTGCTGGCTGTCTTCGAGCAGGTTGCAGCAGCGCAGCAGCGTCGACTTTCCGGAGCCGGACGACCCGATCAGCGAGACCACGTCACCCTTGCGGGCCGTGATGTCGACTCCCTTGAGAACTTCGAGAGAGCCATAGGCCTTGTGCAGATTGCGGATTTCAATGACGGGCGTGTCGGACAAGCGGAGCCTCGGGCAGATCGCAGGATGGCCGGTATCAACGCGCAATCCTGCGCACTTGGCAAGGGGGCCAAGGGCAAAAAGTCCGGTTCTGACCTTGGGTCAGGCGGGCGCAGGCGCCGGGATAGGCAGGTCGAAATAGCGTTGGGGGTCTAAGACGTGGAAAGAAAGCGGGCCGCCCATCTCGAAAGGGTCGCCTTGCGGAACAAAGTCAACGACCGCGTCAAGCAGCGCCGCCCGAAGCGGCGCAGGATTAGTGCCTCGGGTGGCTATCAAGGGCAATCCCGGTGTGGCCGCTGTATGGCCGGCAACATGGACCTTGGCAGAGGCTGGCTCGAAACGCTTGAGAAGACGCCAGGTCACCGCATCGACAAAGGCGATATCCGCGTGTCCCTGAGCCACCGCATCGAGCGAACCGGCATGGGAGCCGGTTTTGACAAATGCACTGTAGGTCGGCCCTCTGAAAAAGGGCGTGCTCCCTTGCGAAGCCGCCCAACCGGACTGACTGTCGGAGGAATTGTAGGCGAGCCGCAGGCCGTCTATCCCTGTCACGTCGTGCGTATTATTGCGACCAAGGCGCCTCAGGACGCGCGAGTAATAGTGTCCCGGCTTGCAGTTCAGGCCGAAGCCGAGCGTTCCCACGTAGGTCACCCTGTCCTTCAGCACCGTCCGAAAAGGCAAGCCACAGGTCATCGACAAGGCCAGATCGTCCCGCAACCAGTGATCGCTCCACGGTTCGGGGATCGCGTCCGGCGGTGTCAGGTCCGGCAAGTCCAACCCGTGGCGGCGGCCTGCCGATTGCACGCACGACCAGAAGTCGCACCAGGACCGGGCGTTCTCTTCCCGCCAATACATCGGCAGGCTGGCGATCATTGCTTTTTCTCGACCCGCTGCCGTGCCAGGGCGCTGTCACGGTCGTTGATCCCCAGAAGGTTCGACACCAGCCTGAGCAGCGCGTCCTCTTCGGCCTCGCGCACGCCATCGGCCAGCACCACCTGCCAGAGCGCCTCGATCACCGCGATGCGGTCCTCGTAGGGCACGGCATCCTTGATCGCGCGGGTAAAGCGCACGGTGTCCGGTGCCTCTGCCTCCAGCCCCTCGCCCTCGGCCCGCAGACGCGCGGCTTCGAAGGGCGACAGGCCGTACCGGGTGGCGATAATCCGATCTATGCGGTCCCGCTCGCTGTCGTCGAAGGCGCCGTCGGACCTGGCGACCCGGACCAGCAGCGCGGTCAGCGCAAGTCGGGCGTCTTCGTCGGGCAGAGGGGCGGGGTCGGTCGCCGTCAGGCGCTTGAGGAAATCTGCGAACATGCTCTGGGATATAAGCCCGGTTTCGGGCCGGCACAATTACTCAGGGGATCACGGCCGCGCTGCGCGCCGCTTCGTTGTCATGCGGGGCGACGCCAAGCGCCTCTTCGACCAGGTTCACCAGCGCGGCTTCGCGGGCATCGGTGATCCCGTCCGCCCAGGCCACCTGCCAAAGCGCCTGTACGGTTTCGACGCGGTGGGCATAATCCACGTTCTCGCGGATCAGCGCGGTCATCCTGGCGTCGTCCTTGATCTCGCGGGCCAGCCTTTCGCAGGTGGCGCGCATCTTGGCGGCCTCGACCGGGTTCAACCCGAAGGCCGCGGACAGGGTCCGGTCTATCTGGCTGATTTCCTCGAAGAGATAGGTGTCGTCTGCCCGCGCCACGCGGACCAGAAGCGTGCCAAGCGCCAACTTGGCATCCGGTTCCGGCAGCGGTGTGGGCTGGCGCGGACCGTGGTGGAAAAAGGCTTTCAACCGCTCGAACATGGCCGGCCTCCTGATGGTTCGCCAAAGGCCTAGCATGACGCCGGAGGCGGCGTCACCTGCCTGTCGAGCCGGTCCTTGCGAATTGGTCCGAGAGTGGTTTCAGTGCCGCGTCCAGCCCCCAGGGCGGGTTTACGACAAAGAGGCCCGAGCCGATCATGCGGTGACCGTCCCGGGCAGGCGGAAAGCGGACCTCGTGGCGCAGGGCCTCGGGGAATTCGGCCTCCAGCTGGCGCAGCATGGGCGCATGTGTCCCGTCGCGCAGCAGCGGATACCACAGCGCCAGGATGCCCACGTTCCACTTGCGGGCGAGGGCCTGCATGGTCCGGGGCACGCTGACGTAATCGGCCTTCACCTCCCAGCTGGGGTCGATCAGCATCAGCCCGCGGCGCGGATCGGGGGGGCAGAGGCTTTGCGCCATCTCGTAGCCGTCCTGCCTGTAGACCCGCGTATTGTGCGCCCGCACCGCCCGGGACAGCGCTTCGTGCTCTTGCGGATGCAGTTCGGCCAGGTGCAGCCGGTCGTCCGCGCGCAACAGGCTCTGCGCGATCAGCGGTGAGCCGGGATAGGCCGTCGGCCCCCTTTCCGCCCGCACCTTCTTCAGCGCCCGGGCATAGGGGTGATCAGCGCCGAACCAGCCTTCGGCCCGGGCGATCCCCTGTGCCGCCTCGCCGGTCTTGACCGCCTCGGCGCCGGCGAGATCATAGAGCCCGCGCCCGGCGTGCGTCTCGATATAGCTGAGCGGCTTTGGTTTGCGGGTCAGGTAGTCCAGCATCCATGCCAGGGCCGCGTGCTTGTGCACGTCGGCCAGGTTCCCGGCATGATAGGCGTGTTGATAGGACAGCATATGAGCGGCCTAAGAGTTTGCGGCGGGGCTGGCAAGGGCCTACGGGGCTGACCGCTTGCGCATCGCCCGCAAGCCGGTATCACATGCGGTAGTGCAGACCCCAGGGGACTTGGCGAGGCGGATGGATGGCACAGAGCGGCGTGCAGGGCGTGATCGACCGCGAGGCGCGGGAAAAGGAACTTCTGGAATACCTGCGTGTCTACGTCATGATCTGGCAAAAGATCGACTTTATCTGGGGCATGTTCCTGACCTCCTACATCCCCCTTTTCGGTTTCCTGCATTTCTACCAGGGCGACCTGGGGGGCAGTTTCGCCGGGATGTTCGTGCTGGCCATCGCCTTTTTCACTTATGTGAACGGGCAAGCCCTGCGGCAACACTATGACATCGCCATCACCATGAGCCGCGAGTTCCGGCGCCTGAACCGGTCCTTTCCGGACATCAACGGCGCGCTGATCCGCACCGCGCAGGACAACCGCCCCCGGCTGGTCTGGGTCACGCATGGGGCAGCCTTTGGCGGGATGCTCTACATGATGGTGGGCCGCATCGGGACGGGCTTCTGCGCGGCGGGCACGGCAGAGGGCGGCTGGGACTGTATCCTCACGCTGGTTTTCGGCTGAGGCGCCTTTCGCCCAGGAACCAGAGTTCGAGCAGCGCAAGGTATGGCAGGTAGAAGGCCCAGACCATCGCGCGGTCAAAGGGGCCGTGGAAATCGTCCACCCCGATGCCCCCCGTCGTGGCGAACCACAGCCCGTAGTGCAGGCGATAGAGGTAAGAGCCCACCGCCAGGACCAACAGGCGCAGCGCCCAGCGGCGGTGGCGCGTCACGTCCTTGTCGATGGCGTAGTAGACGGTGTTGGACGCCGCGAGGATCATCAGCGCGCCATACAGCGCAAACCAACCCGACATCCAGACGCCGCCGACGGTGCCCTGCAGCGCGATGTAAAGCAGCCCGGCGAGGCCGGTGATTACGGCGGTCGTGGCCAGCGTATAGCCCGAGAGCCGGTGCAAACCCGGCGCCCGCCGGCGGATCACCGGGAGGAGTTGCAGCGGCACGGTCGCGGTGATGACGGCGCCGGTGATCATGTGGGCATAGATGGCCAGGTTCGAGAGCGGCGCGCCGGGATGAAACAGCCGGTCGAGCGCCTCGGGCACACCTTGCAGCGCCAGTACGGGCCGGGTGAGCGCGTGCCAGGCAAAGGGCAGCACCATCAGGACCAAGAGGACCAGCAGGACAGAGGGCAGGACGCGGCGGATCATCGTGAAAGGGTAGGGCGGATTGTGGGGGGCGGGAAGGGGGAGCGAAACGACTGTACGCGAAGCTCCTGGGCGCGGGACAAGGCCGCAGGCCGCCGCGCGAGCGCCGACCCGCCCCCCGGGGCGGCGCTTTGGTTGGGCTGGGTGCTGACAGTTGAGGTCCTACGGATGTGGCCCGATAAAGCGCACCCGCTCAGGTGTCGCAGCGCCACCCCGCGGGTCGGCGCTGGCGGGGCTTGGATTGGCACGAGGGAAGTTGGTGCGTGCGAGCACGCACCCTACGGCTTGCTGTTTCCGGTACAAAATAGGAACATTTGTTGCGTATACATGGTTTTCCGAGTAAATTGTCGCCAAGGATTCAAATCTCGGGATGTACCTCCATGCCAGTTGTTATGCACTTTGCAACCTTTTTGAAGTATTTTACTTTGTCGGACGGAGACAAAATCCGCGAACTACAGAAGTATTCAAAGCCGGGCGGGTTCGATTTTTACCGTCCGTCGAGGGACGCGATAACGGACTATTTTGTTGCTGGGAAGCCTGAGGCACACTGCAAAGCATTTATTGCTGCATCTTCGGGGGCGAACAATGAAGAACACAACTTATCGGTTTTCGATGCTGTGCGTGATTGGGGGGGCAAGCAAAAGGTCGTTGCTGAACCGCCTTCAAGAGGCGTCTGGAAATCACCGAAGAAAACATTCTCAGTAAGGATCGAGCCCGAGTTCTTAATCAAGAGAAACGGCACAGACACTGTAGTCGCTGTCTATCCAAGAAGTTCAGTAGCCTTGAACAGAGATAACGCGGGCGCAGGAATTATTCTTTTGCAGCAAGCCTACAAAGGCTCGGGAGGTGAAGCTTTCGGCATATTGGATGCTCATGCCTCAAAAGCTTTTTGGACGCCAACAAACGTTTCAGAGATTGTCCTCGACAATGTCGTACGCTTTATTGATGAGAACTTGCCTAAATTCGTAGATTGAAAGATCATATTCACACCAACCTACTAACTTCCTTCGCCGCCCGCACAAAATCCCTGAACAGCGGGTGCGGGTCAAAGGGTTTCGACTTCAGCTCGGGGTGGAACTGCACGCCGATGAACCAGGGGTGGTCCGGCCATTCCACGATCTCGGGCAGCTTGCCATCGGGGGACATGCCCGAGAAGCACAGACCGCTGGTTTCCAACTGCTCGCGGTACTTGATGTCGACCTCGTAGCGGTGGCGGTGGCGTTCGTCGATGGCCGTCTTGCCATAGACCTTTGCCACCTTCGAGCCTTCGGTCAGCACCGCGTCATAGGCCCCCAGCCGCATGGTGCCGCCCTTGGCATCGTCCGGGCGGCGGTTGACCTTCTCGTTGCCCTGCACCCATTCCTTGAGGTGATAAACAACGGGTTCGAAACGCTTTTCCCCGGCCTCGTGGTCGAACTCCTCCGATCCCGCCTTTTTCACACCAGCGACGTTGCGCGCCGCCTCGATCACCGCCATCTGCATCCCCAGGCAGATGCCCAGGTAAGGCACCTTGTGCTCACGGGCGAATTGCGCCGCCTTGATCTTGCCCTCGGTCCCGCGCTCACCAAAGCCGCCGGGGACGAGGATGGCATCGAATTTCTCGAGGTGCGGGGCCGGGTCCTCGCGGTCAAAGATCTCGGCGTCGACCCATTCGACCCGAACCTTGACGCGGTTGGCCATGCCGCCGTGGGTCAGTGCCTCGGCGATGGATTTATAGGCGTCCTCCAGCTGGACGTATTTGCCGACGATGGCGACGTTGACCTCGCCCTCGGGGTTGTGGATGCGGTCGCTGACATCCTCCCATTTCGACAAGTCGGGCTTGGGTGCCGGGCTGATCTGGAAGGCGTCCAGAACCGCCTGGTCCATGCCCTCACGGTGATAGGCCAGCGGCGCGTCGTAGATCGACGACAGGTCCTGCGCGGCGATCACGCTGTCGGGGCGGACGTTGCAGAACAGCGCCAGCTTTTCACGCTCCTTCTGCGGGATCGGCCCCTCGGACCGGCAGACGAGGATGTCGGGCGCGATGCCGATGGAGCGCAGTTCCTTGACCGAGTGCTGGGTCGGCTTGGTCTTCAGCTCTCCGCTGGCCTTGATCCAGGGCAGGAGCGTCAGATGCATGAAGATGCACTGGCCGCGCGGCTTGTCCTGGGAAAACTGGCGGATCGCCTCGAAGAAGGGCAGGCCCTCGATGTCTCCAACGGTGCCGCCGATTTCACATAGCATGAAATCGACCTCGTCCTCTCCGATGGAGATGAAGTCCTTGATCTCGTCGGTGACGTGCGGGATGACCTGGATCGTCTTGCCGAGGTAGTCGCCGCGCCGCTCTTTCTCCAGCACGTTGGTATAGACGCGGCCGGAGGAAATGGAATCGGTCTTGCGCGCGGGGACGCCGGTAAAGCGTTCGTAGTGGCCCAGGTCGAGGTCGGTCTCGGCGCCATCGTCGGTGACGAAGACCTCGCCGTGTTCAAAGGGCGACATGGTGCCGGGATCGACGTTCAGATAGGGGTCCAGCTTGCGCAGGCGGACCGAAAAGCCGCGTGCCTGGAGAAGTGCGCCAAGGGCGGCGGAGGCCAGCCCCTTGCCAAGCGAAGAGACCACACCGCCGGTGATGAAGATGAAGCGCGCCATCTGGGTAACCCCGTGATTTTTGCAGGCAATCGCCTGCGTTCCTGCAAGTTCAGACGCGGCTTGTACCGGATGTGGCACCAGCTGCAACACGGGATTTGAGACATAGTGGATTCGCGCGGATTTGTCCAGATGACCGCTAGATGCTGTTGCGCTGCATGGGCGATCTGCAAGGGATTGTAGGCGGTCTGTCGCCTTGTCGGGGTATTCCTGACTGCTGGCCTGCCGGGGGCAACTGCTAGTCTCGGCAGGGAAATCAGGAACCGGCGTGGTACCGCTGGCGGCCTTGTCCTTGGCCCCCGACAGCAATGCGCGCCGACAAGCAGGAGACAGGATCATGGCCCTGGAAATCTACCTTGAAGGAACACTGAACGGTGAGGTCCTTGCCGAGCGAGAAGCCAGTCAGAACGGTCGCGGTCTGCGATCCGATGGCGAGCTGGTTCAGGCGGTCCACGATACGTCCGAGACGGATGCCTTTGTCTTTGTCAGTGGCGGGACGGCGCTTTCGGGCGGGTTCTCCGACGTCTCCGGTCTGGGGGCAGAGGTGACCGTGGCCGAGTATCGGGACGGCACGGAACACTCTCCGGAATGGACCAACCCGAACGATGGCGATCCGGGGCATACGGCGGCAGGGTCCGATCCCGAATGGCGCTATGTGCCAGTTCGCCGGTTTTTCGAGGACAGCGACACGGATTTGGGCCTGTCGTGGGATGACGGTTTGTTCTGACCGCCGCGCAATGAAAAAGGCGGCCCCCAAGGCCGCCTTCTCTGAAATCGAGTGGTCTCAGTCGGCGCGCGGAACCAGCGGCGCATCCGCGTCTCCGCCGTCTGCCGAGGGCGGCGGGACCAGCGCGTTCGGGTCGATCCCGTCAAAGCCGGGGGCCGGTGCCGGCGCATCGGTTGCGGGTTCCTGCGTGCCAAGCCGATCCAGGATCGAGCTGCCCGACGCATTCTGGGCGGCGATGATCGTCAGCGTGATCGAGGTGATGATGAAGCCCACGGCAAGAATCCAGGTCAGCTTGCCCAGTGCCGTCAGCGGGGCCCGCTGGCTCATGGCGCCGCCGCCGCCGCCGATCCCCAGGCCGCCGCCTTCACTGCGCTGGAGCAGCACGACGCCGATCAGGCCGAGAGCCAGAAGAAGGTGGACGATGAGGATGACGTTTTCCATGGGGCCTGCGCCTGTTGGGTCGGTTTCGGGGTCATGTAGGCGAAGCGTTGCCCCGGTGCAAGCAATGAAACCGAAAGCCGCCCGGCCCCCGGTCGGTCACTCCGCGGGTTTCGCCGGCGGGACGCCAAGCGAGATGCAACTGGTCGGGGCCTTCGGGGTGCCCGCCGTGCAGACAACGCACCAGTCCTCGCCGGGTATGCAGCAGTTCACTACGGATGGGCTGGTGGAATGTTTCCACGGGGCGCCTTTCTCGGCCTTGCACTGGGCAATCAGCTCTGCGGCCCGCGCGTCCGTCAGATCGAATGTGACGATCGCAGAGGCCGGGCCGACGCCAAGTGTCATCACAAAGAGGAGGCCCGACGCGAAAAATGCCTTGATCATGAAAAGTGTTTTCCCTTCCGATGGGTTTGAGTTTCTGGGACCGTGACACAGGACTTGGCGGCTGTCACCCTTGGGTGCGTCCGCTTAGGGGGGCTTGCGCGGGGACACCCGTCGGGGCAGGCTTTGCCCATGCCCCACGATCACGCCGACGACGCCCCGCCGCACAGTCTCTTGCCGCCTGATCCCGCGCTCCGAGTGCGGGCTCTGGAAACGCTCTTGACCCGAAAAGGTCTGATCGACCCCGCTGCGCTGGACGAGATCATCGAGACCTATGCCCACAAGGTCGGACCGAGGAACGGCGCGGCGGTCGTGGCGCGGGCCTGGACCGATCCGGACTTTCGCAAGCGGTTGCTGAAAGATGCGACGGCGGCTGTGGCCGAGTTGGGGTTCACCGGGCGACAGGGCGAACATGTGGTTGCTGTCGAGAACACGCCGGAACAGCACAACATGGTCGTCTGCACCCTGTGCAGTTGCTACCCGTGGCCGCTTTTGGGCATTCCGCCGGGGTGGTACAAATCCGATGCCTACCGGGCGCGGGCGGTGCGCGAACCGCGCAAGGTGCTGGCCGAATTCGGCGTGACCCTGCCAGAGGGGCAGCGCGTGCGGGTCTGGGATTCGACCGCCGAGGTGCGCTATCTCGTGCTGCCGATGCGCCCCGTCGGGACGGACGGGCTGGACGCAAACGCGTTGGCGGCTCTGGTCAGCCGAGACGCGATGATCGGCACGGCGCTGGTGGAGGCGCCTGCATGACCCGGGTTCATGACATGGGCGGGCGGTTCGGTGACGGTCCGGTGCAACGTGCGGCCGGGGACGCGCCTGTCTTTGCCGAAGAGTGGCACGCCCGCGCGCTGGCGGTGACCCTTGCGGCGGGGGCGCTGGGGCAATGGACGCTGGACCGGTCGCGCTTTGCCCGTGAATGCCTCGCCCCTGCCGACTACCTAGCGTTTTCCTACTACGAGAAATGGCTGGCCGGGCTGGCGGACTTGCTGGTGGCACAAGGGGTGGTCACCCGGGATGAATTGGCGGGAGCGGAGCCTGCGCCTTCGCCGCTGGCCGCGCGCCGTTTGCGGGCCGAGGTCGTTGCCGGGGCACTGGCGCGCGGCGGGCCGGTCCTGCGCGATGGTCCCGCGCCGCGCTTTGCGCTCGGCGACCGCGTGCGCACGCGTCGTCCTGCACGCAATCTGGCCGTGACGGGTGGACATACGCGCCTGCCGGGGTATGCCGCCGGGTTGACCGGGGTCGTGGAGCGCGCGCATGGGTGCCACGTCTTTCCCGACACCAACGCGCATGGATTGGGCGAACAGGCCGAGCCGCTTTATACCGTGGTTTTCGATGCAGCCGAGGTCTGGGGCGCCGCGGAGGCGCCCGGGGATACGGTCAGTTGCGATCTCTGGGAAAGCTACCTGGAGCCAGAGACATGACAGAGCCCGTCTTCGGGGCGCCCTGGCACGCGCAGGCCTTTGCGCTGGCCGTGTCTCTGGAAGCGGGCGGGGCCTTCACATGGCCCGAATGGACGCAGGTTTTCGGCGCGGTGCTTGCGGAACATGGTTTGTCGAAAGAACTGGACGGTGGCGATGATTATTTCATCGCCTGGGTCGCGGCGCTGGAGCGGATCTGTACCGAGAGGGGGATCGCCGGGGCCAAGGACCTCAGTGCGCTACGGGATGCCTGGGAGAAAGCCTACCTGACAACGCCACACGGAGAACCGGTGCGGATCGCCTGAGCCTCAGGCCACGCGCCGCCCTGCAACGTAGGTGGCCGCGATGGCGCGGTCATCCCCCATCATGATCGTCGGAAACAGCGCCTCCCAGAGGTCTTTCGCCCGCGCGCTGCGCTGCGCGATGGCCGGGGTCGAGGCAAGGTCGAGCGCGATGAAATCCGCCTCCATCCCCGGGGCGAGGCTGCCGATGCGGTTGTCGAGGCGCAGCGCCCGGGCCGAGCCGGTGGTGGCCAGCCAGATCAGTTCCGCCGGGTGCAGGGCGCGCCCGCGCAGTTGTGCGACCTCGTAGGCGGCGGCCATGCTGCGCAACATGGAAAAGGACGATCCGCCGCCGGTGTCGGTGGCAAGGCCCACGCGGTGGCCCGCACGCGTCAGCCCATCCATGTCGAAGAGGCCGGAGCCGATGAAGGTGTTCGACGTCGGGCAATGGACCAACGCGGCGCCGGTCTCGCGCAGGCGGTCCTTCTCACGCGGTTCCAGGTGGATGGCATGGCCATAAAGGCCGTTTGCGCCCAGGAGGCCATGCGCCTCGTAGGTGTCGAGATAGTCGCGCGCTTGCGGAAAGAGCGATTTGACCCAGGCTATTTCATCCGTCTGCTCGCTGAGGTGTGTCTGCATCAGGCAGTCCGGGTGTTCGGCCCAGAGAGAGCCCAGGGCCGAGAGCTGCTCGGGCGTGGAGGTGGGTGAAAAACGGGGCGTGATGACATAAGAGGCGCGGCCTTTCCCGTGCCAGCGCGTCAGCAACGCCTTGCTGTCGTCATAGGCGGATTGCGCGGTGTCCCGCAGGCCCTCGGGGGCGTTGCGATCCATGCAGGTCTTGCCCGCCAGGACCCGCATGCCGCGCGCCGCGGCGGCCTCAAAGAAGGCATCCACCGAGGCCGGATGGATCGTGCAGTAGCTGCAAACCGTTGTCGTGCCTTGTGCCAGCAGCAGATCGAGGTAACGGCCCGCGATTTCCGCGGCATAACCCGGGTCGCCAAAGCGCATTTCCTCGGGGAAGGTATAGGTGTTCAACCAGTCGATCAGCCGCTTGCCCCAGCTGGCGATCATGGCCGTCTGCGGGTAGTGCGCATGGGCATCGATGAACCCGGGCAGCAGCAGGGCCTGCCCGTGGTCCGTGGTGCTGGAAAAGTCGCCCCGCCGCAGCGCCTCGGCGCCGCCGACCTCAGTGATCACGCCATCCTCGATCACCAGTGCGCCATGCCTGTCGTGCCGGGCCGCGCCCGGCCCCTCGACAAGGGGATCGGCGGTGAAGGTCAGGGTCTGTCCCAGGTGCAGGTAGCGTTTGCTCATGCAGAAAACCCTAGGCAGGTCGCGAAGAAAGGTAAATCGCCATAGTCCCCCTGTCGCCCGCCGACAGCTTGTCATAGTGTCGGGCGACGACAGGTGGAGGGCAGGGCATGGCCGAAGAGCTGGAGGCAGAAACCACCGAGACAGCAGAGCGCGACGACGCCTATGCGCTCGACCGCAAGGCCGTTGCGGCGATTCTCTATGCGGTGGATGTCGAGGACAGGGAACAGCTGGTCGAGCTGATGGAGCCGCTGCACGCGGCCGACATCGCCGACCTTCTGGAACAGATCAACGCCTATGATCGCGGCCGGTTGATCCGGCTGTACGACAAGGAGTTCGACGGCGAGATCCTGTCGGAACTGGACGAGGCGCTGCGCGAAGAGGTCTTTGCCGCACTGACGCCCTCGGTTCTGGCGGACGCGGTGCGCGAGCTGGACACCGACGACGTCGTCGACCTGGTCGAGGACCTGGAAAGCGATCAGCAGGACGCGATTCTGGACGCGCTGGAAGCCGGCGACGCGGCTGCAGTCCGCCAGTCGCTGAGTTACCCGGAGTTCTCTGCCGGGCGCCTGATGCAGCGCGAGGTCGTCATGGCGCCCGAACACTGGAGCGTGGGCGACGCCATCGACTACATGCGCAGTTCCGACCGGCTGCCGGAACAGTTCTACCATGTCGTGCTGGTGGACCCCCGGCTGCGGCCCGTGGGCAACGTGACGCTGGGCAAGATCATGTCGTCGCGCCGCGACGTGTTGCTGAAATCCATCGTCGAAGAGACCTTTCACACCATCCCCGTCACGCGGGACGAGGGCGAGGTGGCCTATGCCTTCAACCAGTACCACCTGATCTCGGCGCCGGTCGTGGACGACAACGAACGACTGGTCGGTGTCATCACGATTGACGACGCTATGGCGGTTCTGGACGAGGAAAACGAGGAAGACATCCTGCGCCTAGCCGGGGTCGACGGTGAAAGCCGGCTGTCCGACCGGGTGATCGAAACGACGAAGCGGCGCTTCCCCTGGCTGGCAGTCAACCTTGTCACGGCGGTGCTGGCCTCGCTGGTGATTGCCCAGTTCGAGGCGGCCATCGCGCAGGTGGTGGCGCTGGCGGTGCTGATGCCCATCGTGGCCTCGATGGGCGGCAACGCCGGCACGCAGTCGCTGACGGTGGCGGTGCGCGCGCTGGCCACCAAGGACCTCACCGGCGCCAACATCTGGCGGGTGATCCGTCGCGAGGTGGCGGTGGGGCTCATCAACGGGCTGGCCTTTGCCGTCATTATGGGAATCGTGGGCATCCTCTGGTTCGGCTCGTTCCAGCTTGGCGGGGTGATTGCCACCGCGATGGTGATCAACCTGGTGATTGCCGGACTGGCGGGGATCGTGATCCCGGTTATCTTGGACAAGGCAGGGGTGGACCCGGCCCTGGCCTCGGGCGCCTTCGTGACCACGGTGACGGATGTGGTCGGCTTTTTCGCCTTTTTGGGACTGGCAGTGGTGGTGTTGTTATGACGACTTTGGAAGACCGCAAGGCGGCAGCGCGCAAGGCGGCCTTTGCTCGCCGGAAACCGGCGTTTGAAACCCAGGCGCCCGGCGCCGCCGGCAAGTTGAGCGAGGTGCTTGCGGGGTATCGCGGGGCGCCTCTGTCCGGATTTCTGCCGATCCGCACGGAAATCGACCCGGTGCCCGCGATGGCCGAGGCGTCCGCGCATGGCCCCGTCGGCGTGCCGGTGATCGAGGCCAAGGGGCAGCCGCTGAAATTCGCCCGGTGGGAGCCGGATTGCACCCTGGTCGACGGGCCGTTCGGGGCACAGATCCCGGAACACCAGGTCTATTTCGAACCAGAGGTGCTGATTGTGCCGCTGGTCGCCTTTTCCCGCGATGGCGGGCGGTTGGGCTATGGCGGCGGGTTCTACGATCGCACGCTGGAATTGTTGCGATCGCGGCGGCCGACGCTGGCAATCGGGTTCGCCTTCGGCGCGCAGGAGGATGCGGATCTGCCGCTGGAGGAAACAGACCAGCCGTTGGACCTGATCGTGACCGAGGCCGAGGTCATCACCCCGGCGGGCTAGGCCCTCAGACCGGCGGCGGAGGCGTCTTGGCGCGCAGTTCCAGCCGCCGTTCCCTTTCAAAGACATAAAGCCCGGAGGCGACGATCACCGCGATGCCGACCCAGGTCAGCGGTGTCGGGAAATCGCCGAAGGCGAAATAGCCGATCACCGTGGCGCCGACGATTTCCAGGTATTGCAGCGGTGCGATGGTCCCGGCGGGGGCCAGTCGCAGCGCATAGGTCAGGAAAAGGTGCGAGATCGTCGCGACCACGCCGACCCCGACCAGCGTCCAGACCGCAAGGCCCTGCGGGCGGATCGGATCGAACAGCGCGTTGCCCGTCCCCTCCATCAGCAGCAAGGGCGGTACGATCAGCACGGTCGCGGCCAGTGCGGTGTGCCCTTGCAGGACAAGCGGATGCAGGCGCCGCGCCATCGCGCGGGTCATCAGCATGTAGATTGCGAACAGTGCCGCCGTCACCAGCGGTAAAAAGGCCACCAGTCCCAGGTCGGAAAAGCTGGGCCGGATCACCAGCAACGCGCCGCCAAAGCCAACGGCACAGGCGCTCAGCCGCCGCCAGCCAACCGGTTCCCCGAGGAAGATAGCGCCCATGAGGATCAGCACGAAAGGCTCGACAAAGAAGATCGAGATCGCGTCGGCGATGGGCATGTAGCGCAGCGCGGTAAAGAAACAGCCCGTGGCCGCCAGCAGCGCGGCGGCGCGGGCGACATGGCGGACAAGATCGCCCAGGGTGACCCTTTGGCTGTGGCCGAGAATGGCGGCCAGCGGCATCAGGATCGCCACCTGGATCGCAAAGCGAAAGGCCAGGATCTGCGGTACGGGCACCTCTGCCGGTGTCGCCTTGGCCAATGCGTCCATCATCGGCGCAAAGGTGCAGAAGGCCAGCATGAAGAGAATGCCGATGGTGGTCCGGTCGACGCTTTGTTGGGCTTGGGTGGTCATGGGGCCTCGCTGAACCGGCGCAAGGATCGGCGCGCCTTGTAATCGGGTCTTGTCGAAATGCGACGGGGGCGGGCGATTGCAACCGGGCAAGGTGTGTGGTGCACGGTCATGGCAGGATCGACAGCCAGATCCACGCGGTCAGCACGGACAGGGTGGTTGCGATCAGGACTGCCGAGGCCGCCACGCGCCGTGCGCGCCCGTAGAGGTTGGCAAAGACGTATGAGTTGATCCCCGGCGCCATCGCTGCGGTCAGAACGGCGGACCGGAAGGCCGAGGTCGACAGCCCGGTGAGCGTGCCCAAGGTCCAGGTGATCGCCGGATGCAGCACCAGCGAGATCGCGCAGATATAGGCGATGACCCGTCCGTCGCCCTGCGGCTTGTAACGGCAAAGCACGCCGCCCATGCCGAAGAGGGCTGCGGGAAGGGCGGTGCGGATCAGCATGTCCAGCGCATCGGTGGCCACTGTGGGCAGCGAGAGATTCAGGAGGTTCGCGATGAGCCCCAGACCGATGCCGATCACCAGTGCGTTGCGGAACATCGCCCGGCCCACCTTGGCCGGCAGGGCGCGGTTCGAAATCCCGGCCGCCCTTGCACGGGCGATCTCCATCGCGGTGATGCCGATGCCGTAGCAAAAGGGCGAGTGCATCGCGACGATGACATAATTGGCCTGCAGGGCATCGCTGCCATAGGCGCGTTCGGTGATCGCAAGACCCATCATCAGCGAATTGGCGAAGAGACAGCAGAACCCGATGGCCACCGCATCTTCCCAGTCGCGCTTGAAGAAATAGCGCGCACCCAGCAGCCCCGCGACAAATCCCGTGGCCGACCCGGTGTAGAAACTGACCAGCAGCCAGGGATTGAAGTCCGGGCCCAGTTCCAGGGTCCAGATGGCGCGGAACAACAGGCAGGGGATGGCGATGGTCTGGGTAAAGCTCATCAACCCGTCGACGCCGCTGTCGGAAAACCAGCCTTTCCAGACCGCGGCATAGCCGGCGCCGATCACCAGAAAGACCGGCAGGATCACGTCGAGCAGCGCCTGCATGTCGGGAAGCCTTGGGGAATGAATGCGTCAGAGGCGCGGAATGCGCGTGGGCAACCTCACATAGCTTGCCCCGAGGTGCAACTGCCGGCCGCTGGGCCGGGCCGCTACATGGGTTCTGAACAGGACAGCGGCTCATTGTCCGGGGCTTGCCCGTCGAGACTGCCGAGCAGCAAGAAGAGGCTACAGCGCGTAGCGGATCACCTTGCCGTCATAGGCCGGGGTGATGTGGTCCGGGGTCTCGGCCTCCACCTCGGCATAGTCGAGGTCGATGTGCATGTTGGTCAGAACCGCGCGGCGGGGGGCTGCACGGGCGATCCACTCCAAGGCCAGGTCAAGATGTGCATGTGTCGGGTGCGGCGTGCGGCGCAGCGCGTCCAGCACCCAGCAGTCCAGGTTTTCAAGATGCGACCAGGCCGCATCGGGGATCGTCGCCACGTCCGGCAGGTAGGCCAGGTCGCCGATTCGAAAGCCAAGCGCGTCGATGCTGCCGTGGTTGACCTCGAAGGGGGTCAGGGTGACGGGGCCACCGGCGCCCTCGATCGTGACGGGGCCGTTGATCGTGTGCAGGTTCAGGATCGGCGGATAGGGCGAACCCTCGGGCTGGACGAAGGCATAGGCGAACCGGGACAGCAGGTCGTCCTGCGTGTCGCCGTCGGCCCAGACGTTCAGCCGTTCGCGGGTGTTGAAGACGATCTGGCGCAGATCGTCGAGGCCGTGGGTATGGTCCGCATGGGCATGGGTATAGACCACGGCATCCAGCCTTCCGATGCCGGCGTCCAGCAGTTGGTCGCGCATGTCGGGCGTGGTGTCGATCAGAACGGAGGTCGTGCCGTCCTGAGTTTCGCGCTCGACCAGCATGGAACAGCGTCGACGGCGGTTCTTGGGGTTCTGTGGATCGCAGGCCCCCCAGTTTCCGCCCAGCCGGGGCACGCCGCCGGAAGACCCGCAGCCAAGGATCGTGAAACGCAGTTCTCCTGTCATGCAGCGCGCTCCCAGAGGGCGGCCTTGGCAAAGAGCGTGTCGAAATTCGTCTCTGTCCGGCGGGCGAATTCCTCGTAGGGCAGGCCAAATACCTCGGCGCCCTTCTGCGCGGTATGGGCGACATAGGCCGGTTCGTTGCGCTTGCCGCGATGGGGCGGTGGCGCAAGATACGGACTGTCGGTTTCCACCAGGATCCGATCCAGCGGCGCACTGGCAAAGATGTCGCGCAGGTCCTGCGACTTGGGAAAGGCGGCGATGCCGGACATGGACAGGTAGAACCCCAGGTCCAGCGCGGCCTTGCCGAGCGCGGCACTGGAAGAGAAACAGTGCATGACGCAGGTGTACTCTTGCGCCTTGTACCCCTCTGTCAGGATACGGGCCATGTCGTCATCCGCGTCGCGGGCATGGATGATCAGCGGCAGGCCGGTTTCCTGCGCCGCCTCGATGTGGATGCGCAGGCTGGTCTTCTGCACCTCGGAGCTTTCGGCGGTGTAGTGATAGTCCAGCCCGGTTTCGCCGATACCGACGAATTTCGGATGTTTCGCAAGCGCCGCCAGTTCGTCCACCGTGGCCAGAGGCTCTTCGGCGGCGGACATCGGGTGCGTTCCGGCTGCATAGAATACGGGCTCATGCGCCTCGGCGATGGCACGGACCTGGGGTTCGTTGCGCAGGCGGGTGCAGATTGTGACCATGCGATGCACGCCCGCGCGCAGGGCGCGGTCGATCACCTCGGGGCGCTCCTGGTCGAAGTCGGGGAAATCGAGGTGGCAATGGCTGTCGGTAATGGCGGGAACGGTCATGACGGCTCCTTGGTTGACGGTGGTATCTAGGATGCCGCCGGGAGGGTCAAGGTGGGGGCGCCGGTCAGGGGACGCCCAATCCCGAGGGCCGCGCGACCGGGCGCGGCAGGAAGGGGGCGGGCCGCACGAAGGGGCGTGCAATCGGGCGTAGGGTGGACACGGGCGCCTGTGCCGTGGGTGGGCCAAGTTCGGGGTCCGGCAGGTCCGGCTCCGGGCGGCTGAGGGGCGGCGCAGGCGGTTCCGGCACCGGATCCGGTCGCGGCTCGGGCTTGGGGCGTCGCGCCGGTTCCGGCACCGGTGGAGGCGGCGTGACCGGATCGGGCGTCGGATCTGGCGCGGGTTGCGGATCGGGCGTGACGGCAGGCGTCGCCTCGCGGACCGGCCCTGCCGGAGGTGGAGCCGCAGGTTGAGTGTCGATCCGGGGCAGGGCACCGGTCTTTGGCGCGACGATCCCGATGCCGGGCGCGCGCGGGGCGGCGGGTGCGCTCCGCAGGGCCGCGCGCGAGGTTTGCAACTCTGTGGCGGAAAAGGGGGCGGGCAAGCGCGGTGCCTCTGGGGCCGGGCCGCTGGACGCAGGCCGCGGACGCGGTGTCGGGTCGGCCTCGGGCGGTGCGGTGGGCACGGCCGGCATGCCGGGGGACCGGGGCACCGGCGTGCGCGTCGGTGTCAGCGGCCCCTTTGCGGGCGCCACCGGGGCGGTCTCGTCAGGCGGGGCATCGGGCGTTTCCGGAACGTCCGTTTCCGGCGGTCGATCCCAGGCGGCGACAAGCTCGCCCAGTTCCGCAGAGACCGGGACCAGCTTCAGGGCCGGATCAGAAGACTCTTCGTCCGGCAGCGCGATCAGCGCGAGTGCTACGGCATGGATGACCAGCGCCAGACCCAGGCAGACCAGGCCCTCGAATACGCGCCGCCCCGTCATTCCTTGGCCTCCCCGATGGTTACCAGATCGACACGGCCCGCCCCGGCCTCGGCGAGGCGGGACAGAAGGCGGGCCAGCAAGGCGGCCTGGGTCTCTTGCCTGGTCTGCAGGCGCACCAAACCGCCAGAGGCGGCCGAGCGAATTGCCTCTTCCCCGCGCAACGTGCCGAAGGTGACCATGCCCGACGGCGTGAGGATGAGAACGCGCTGCATCTCTGCGGGTCTGTCGACCGCCAACTGGCTGCGCCTGGCACTGCCGGGATCGGCAAAATGCGCCGCCAACAGAAAGAAGATCAGCAGCAGGAAGACCACGTTGATCATCGGCACCACCGGTTCGCGGCTGGGCCTGGCCGTGCCGGGCCAGAATCGGCGGGAGGTGCTGAGACGGGATCGGAACATAGATCTATTCTACCACGGTCAGCCCGGTCAGCCCGGCCCTGCGCAAGGTCTCCAGCACCTCGATCAGGCGCGCGACGCCGGTGCCGGGGGCAGGGCGGACCACGACGATATCCTGTGGTGAGGCCATCAACGGGGCCAGCGCGTCGGGCAGGTCCGTGACCGGCTGTCCGTTGAGCGTGACGCCTTGTGGCAACACGCTGATCAGCCGGGGCGGGCCGCTGTAGGCGCTGCCGCCCTCTGTGCTGGACAATAGCAACGACAGCCCCTCCGTCCCGCCGAACCGTGCCACCAGCATGAAGAAGACCAGCAGCAGGAAGACCACGTCGATCATCGGCGTCAGGCTGGGGCGGCGGCGGCGTGGGGAGGTGGGAAGGTTCAACATGGGTCAGGCGGTCTCCGGGGTGTCCTCTTCTTCCCCGGCGTAGGCCCAGGGGGTGGTGAAGACGCGGGTCACGATGTCCTCGAGATCATGGGCCAGTCGATCCGCCATGCCGTCGAAGACCGAGAGCATGACACTGGCGGGGATGGCGACGGCCATGCCGGCGGCGGTGGTCAGAAGAGCCTCCCAGATGCCGCCGGCCAATGCCGCCGGGTCGGCCTGCTGTCCGCTGTCCTGCAGCGCCTGGAAGGCGTCGATCATGCCCAGCACCGTTCCCAGCAAGCCGATCAGCGGCGCGATTGTCACCACGAGGTCAAGCATCCGCAGGCCAAGACGCGTTTCGGTCAGCACGGCCCGGGCCTGGCGGGCCGCCTCTTCGCGGGCGTCTTCCTCGGGGATCGAAAGGCGCGCCTGCATCGCGGCCTGTGCCACGCGGGACCGCGGCGCCGGATCAAAGGAGATATGGCTCATCGCCAGCGTGGTCTGCCCCTGGCCCCAGAAGCGCAGGGCGGTTTCGGCCCCGGCGCGTTTCCAGGTGCCCAGGCGCAGGAGTTGCCACAGTTTCCAAAGGAAGAGCGTCAGCGTCAGCACCGAGAGGACCGCAATGGCCCAGAGCGCCGGGCCGCCGCGGTCGAGGACCTGGGTGAATGTGTTCAGGCTGTTCATCATGGTCGGGTCTTTCTGGAGCGACGATCGGGGCCTGTGACAGTGTTCTCATGAAATTGCACCTGGGGCGAGTGTTGCTGTGCCCCTGTTGGATGACATTCATTCTTGCAGTGAAGGTGGAATAGGGGCGAATGAGGCGGCCGAGACCGACCCGGACATCGTGATCGCCGGGCCGACCTACCCGGTGCCCCACGCGGATGCGGTCCACCTGGACGGGGCCGGCGGGCGCGACTTCGGCCTGCAGTTCGGCAAGGTCATGTTCAAGCGGCTCTGGCGCGGCGAAGACTGGCACCCGGTGGAGCCGCGCCGGATCACGCAGCACAGCGCGCGGGTCGTATCGTGCCGGTTCCACGTCCCCGAGCCGCCCCTGGTCTTCGACACCGCGACCGTCACCGACCCGGGCGACTACGGCTTCGTGATCGAGGACGACAGCGGCACGGTGGCGATCTCGGAGCTGCGCATCCTGCGCGACACGGTGGTGATCACCACCTCGGCCGACATCGGCGCCAACCCGCGCCTTTCCTATGCCTACTACGGCACCGCCGGCAACGGCGGCGGCCCCGCCACGGGCTGTCGCGGCAACCTGCGCGACAGCGACCCCACCACAGGCCCCAACGGCGCGCGGCTGTGGAACTGGGGCGTGATCTTCAACAAGCCGATCCCCTACGAGAAAGGAGCCTGACATGGCCACCCTGATCCGCCTTTCCGGCGTCACCACCGACAACGAGACCCTGCCGAGCCTGGCCGACTACGGCAGTCAGCCGCAGACCGGCCTGATCGACAGCATCAAGATGACGGCCGACATCACCGCGAACAGCGTCGCGGGCGGCGCCGCCATGACCGACCAGTCCACCGCCACCGGCGGCAACGTCGCGACCTGGGCCGACGGCATCGCCACGCTGCCGGATCTGAGTGGCACGGGTGAGTACCACCGGTTCCAGATGACCAACGACTATGCCTCGCTGAACCGCACGCTGGCGGTGATCTACCGGGTGCCGGACACCAGCCGGTCGCAGACCCTCTTCGGGGTCTCGAACGGGTTCAACCTGTTGTCGAGCGACAGCCTGACGCTGAACTTCAACGACGGCGCCAACCAGAACGTGGACGTCGGTTCGGTCACAGCCAATGTCTGGAACAGCGTGATCGTGACCGAGGACGATACCGGGCTGCGCCTGGTGCACAACGGCGGCGCCATCCAGGCGGTCAACTGGGCCGACTACGCGGCCACGCCCGCCACGACCAACGTCACGATCTTCGGGCGCAACAGCGACACCTTCTCGCCCTATGGCGAGTTCGCCTTCCTCTCGGCCCACAACGTCGCGCTCAGCGACGCGGACCTTGCCAACTACGCCGCAGGGCTGGCCGCCTTCGCCGCCGGCGTGAAGGGCATCACCATCGGGGGGTGAAGGGGGTGTTGAAGGGGCAGGGGGTGAAGAGGGTGTTGAAGGCGCCTTCAACA